>NZ_JBFTZN010000424.1:0-3322 GCF_056406775.1 Allobosea sp. P1_A7 | reverse complement strand
CTACCGCCACGGTCGCTTTCGCCACGCCACGCCGCCGGGCGACGGCAAGCCCCCACGTCTTCAGCGGCGAGCTCTTCTTCAAGATCCGCAGCAGGATCCCGGCGGCCTCGACCAGCGCCCAGCGGATCCCGGCATCGCCGCACTTGGATATGCCGCGATCCCGGTCGATCTCTCCCGACTGATAGCGCGAAGGCGTCAGCCCGAAATGGGCAGGGACGGAGCGTGATCGGCCAAAACGAGCCGGCTCATCGACGCCGGCCCGGAAGCTCAGCGCGACCATCGGACCGAGGCCCGGCGCCGTCATCAGCAGCTTGCAGGTTTCGTCGCTCTCGGCCAGCCGCCCCATCGCTTTGTGCAGATGCTGGAACTGCTCCCGCAGCACCCGTCGCACTTCGAGAAGTGGCTCGATGATCCGCTGTTGAAACCGGGACGGTGCATTGATCAGTCATCCGAGGACCCGGCCCAACTTTCGGAGCGCCGTCATTCCTCTCTTCTTGCCGAACCAAAAACGGGAGTTCGCGTTCCTCCTCGTAGGGTGGAGGTTTTCCGATGAATGCGATGGACGAACACAGCCGGTCGGTCTGGATGGACGTGAAGGTTGCAGGTCATGCCCGCCCGCTCGAGAAGGATCTCGCGATTGATGTGGTCGTGATTGGCGCCGGCATTGCCGGTTTGTCGATCGCTTACGAGCTTTTGCAGCGAGGTCTATCTGTTGCCGTTCTGGATCGCGGGGCCATTGCCGGCGGAATGACGGCGCGAACCACAGCGCATTTGGCCCCGATCTGCGATGACTCGTTGGCGGAACTGGTGTCGATGAGAGGGACCGAGCTTTCCCGAGGATTTCAGGACAGCCAAAGCGCCGCGGTCGACCGAATCGAGGAAATTCAATTCCGGGAAGGCATCGAGTGCGAGTTTCGCCGCCTGGACGGCATCCTGTTTTTGGACCCGACAAGCGACAAGAGCGTCCTGGATGACGAAATCAAAGCCGCCGCAAAATTGGCAGTCACGGTCAAGCGCGGAAAAGGGCTTCCGCTCGTCGGCCTCGAAGACACGCCCTGGCTCCGATACCCCAATCAGGCGACGTTCCATCCCCTAAAATACTTGCAGGGCCTTTGCGACGCGATCGAAGCGAAGGGCGGAATTCTCCATCCCAACACCGCCGTTGACGAGATCCAGGAGCAGGGGGCCGGGGTGCGGGCGAGGTTGGCGAATGGCCATCAGGTCGCGGCGTCAACTGCGGTGGTCGCCACCAATTCGCCGATCCATAGGACCACGGGCTTTCACACCAAGCAGGCGCCGTATCGCACCTATGCGATGGCCTTTGACGTCAAAAACGGGGAGGTTGAGGACAAGCTCTACTGGGACACGCTCGACCCCTATCACTATGTGCGCGTTACGGCCGGGCCCAAGGGGCGTGACCGACTTATCGTGGGGGGCGAGGACCACAAGTCTGGAGAAGCCGACAATGCGGCCGCACGTTTCGTTGCTCTTGATGCGTGGATCCGAATGCTGGTGCCCAGCCTCGGAGCGGAAACCCATCGCTGGTCCGGTCAAGTCWTGGACACGCTCGATTATWGTGSGTTCATTGGGCTCGATCCCGATTATAAGCGAATCTACGTCGTAACCGGGGATTCGGGCCAGGGTATCACCCATGGCGTTGTTGCCAGTTTGATGATCCCGGCGATGATCGCTGGTGACGAAAGCCCCTATGCCTCCGTGTATGATCCAGCGCGCAAACCGCTCAAAGCGGCGGGCAGATTCATGTCCGAGAACATCACGGCCCTCTCGAACGCCGCATCGTATCTGGCGCCCGGCGAGCTTGCTTCGGTTGAGGACCTTTATCCCGGACAAGGTGCAATCATTCGAAGTGGTCTGACCAAGATCGCCGCGTATCGCGACGAGAACGGCAGAATATATCAGCGGTCAGCGGTCTGTACGCATCTGGGCTGCCATCTACAGTGGAACAGCTTTGAGCGATGCTGGGATTGCCCCTGCCACGGCTCTCATTTTGCACCGGATGGAAGCGTGCTGAACGGACCAGCCGTTATGGCGCTTCCCGAGACCGAGAACTAAAGGACCCGCGTCTGATCCGGAGGGCCCATGTCGAATGCCGAGCGGCTGCGCTTATCGTCGAGATCCGTCCATATCTGTATCGATATGCAGCGGTTGTTTTCCGCCGACGGCCCTTGGCCGACCCCTTGGATGGACCGGGTTCTTCCAAAATGTGCCGAGCTGGCCGCGCTTAGTCACGACAGGACGATCTTTACTCGGTTCGTCCCTCCGCAAACGCCGGAGATCGCGCCTGGCGCCTGGCGCGGTTACTATCGGCACTGGCGGAACACGACCCTCGACCGATTGGATCCCCGCCTGGTGGATCTCGTGCCCCCGCTAGAAGGTTTCGCTCCCCCCGCCCTTATCTACGACAAACCGGTATACTCGGCGTTTGCCGGGCATAAGCTGGCGACCATGCTCAGGGAATGGCGGGCCGACACTCTCGTGTTCTCAGGGGCCGAGACAGATGTCTGCGTCTTATCGACCATCCTGGCGGCGATCGATCTTGGTTTCTATGTGGTAGTTGCGCGCGACGCCGTTTGCAGTTCGTCTGATGAAGGTCACGATGCTCTCATCAGGATGTTCGAGTGCCGGTTCGCGCACCAACTGGCGATCGCAGACACCGAAGAGATCCTGGGGGCTTGGTGTCAGGTGTTCGACCCCGGACTTTGATGGTGGACAGGGTCGGTACGACGGAGTCTGTCAGTGGAGATACAAATTTGTTCGAGAGAGCCTAAGTGGGCTGTTGAGGCGCTACGGAATTCATCTGAAGACGGTCGAAGAGTTGAAGAAGCGGCCTCGACCACTGATCCGCCGACCCGGCCGCCGTCACGCGTGCGCAACATTGGATGAGTCCCTGTAGTATTTGACTCGCTCGCCACTTCCTCCTTGCCCAGCTCGGCGCATCCATTCACCGTCTAGTCCWTTTTCAACTTCCCAAGGTTTCCGGGGAGACCGGAGAATGGCAGATCATCCTTGGTCAGGAAGCTGCTTCCGCTTACTGACCCTTCCTCGCTTCCCATTTCTGGCGACGACAGSATTTCAGYAGCGACCGCGAGGATTCGCGGCGGTGGTTCACTGTCTTCCTGCAAGTAGTGCCATTCGACCGATTCCCGGCTCTCCCCGGATCGTTCGGCTTCTGTAATGGGCCTTTGATCGTCAAGTCCCTCTGAACGATATCTCGTCGCCAGGATCATGCTTCTGTCCGTGGTCAGTACGAAGACCGCCACACCATGCCATCAGATCCAGAGCCGACAGGTCAATCTAGGGG
>NZ_JBFTZN010000423.1:0-3340 GCF_056406775.1 Allobosea sp. P1_A7 | reverse complement strand
GCGTATGGATCACGGTGAGCAGGCTCGCCGAGACAAGCCCGGCGATCACGGGCGGAGCCAGGAGGGCCGCAAGGCCGGAGAAGCGCCTGGCCAGTTCCTCGATGCCGCGCTTCAGGAGCAGCGTGATGAGCGCCGACAGCGCGCCCTGGATCAGTCCGGCCTGGAGCGGCGCCGGCATCGGATGGGCGCGGTTGGCGAAAGCCGCCCAGCTCCCCATCGCGACGAAGGCGAAGGCGATATGCACGAGGCTGCTTCGCATCAGGCTGGTGACGGGAAGGCTCATGTGGTCGACCACCCCCAGCGGACCAGGTGAAAGAAGATCGGCGCCGAGAACACCACGGAATCGAGCCGGTCGATGAACCCGCCATGGCCGGCGATCAGGTGGCCCCAATCCTTGACGCCGCGATCGCGCTTGATCGCCGACATGACGAGCCCGCCGAAGAAGCCCATCAGGACGATGACGAGCGACAGGAAGGCCGCCTGGAGCAGCGTGAACGGCGTCATCCAGGACAGGGCCGCCCCCACTGCCACCGCGCTGAGCCCGCCGCCAATGAAGCCCTCGACCGTCTTCGAAGGCGACAGGTTCGGCGCGATCCTGGTGCGGCCGAGAAGCTTGCCCCAGACATATTGCAGGACATCGCTCATCTGCACGACGATGACGAGATAGGCGATCAGGAGCACGTTGCGCTCCTCGAAGCCGGGAATGTCGAGGCTCAGCAGCGCCGGCACATGCGACGTGCAGAAGACGCAGATCATCAGCGCCCACTGCACTTCGGCGATGCGCACGAGAAAATCGTCCGTATCACCGCGCAGCGCGGCGATGATCGGCATCAGCAGGAAGGCGTAGACCGGGATCAGGATCGAGAAGAGGCCGTACCAGTCGATCCAGATGAGATAATATTGCAGCGGCAGCACGACGAAGAAGGCAACGGCCAGCGCCCAGTGGTCGGCGCGGTGCGTGGTGGTCAGCGTGATGAATTCACGGAAGGCCGCGAAAGAACAGAAGGCGAAGAGCAAGGTCACGCCGGCCTTGCCGCCGATCAGCGCCAGCCCCATCAGCACGATCATGACCCACCAGGCACGGATCCGGTGGTTCAGGTTCTCGATCACGGCATGCGAGCCATCGGGCGACAGCCTGCGCTCCAGCACGTAGCCGATCGCCGAGGCGACGACGAGCACGCAGAGCAGGCCGGCGAGCACGGCCACCAGATCGGGATGCGGCATCGTCATGGCGCGCCGGCCTTCGGAGAGAGGGCGAGCAGGGCCGCTTCCGCCCGCGCCAAAAAATCCCTTTTGGTCTCGCCCTGGGCGATCTGGAGCGCGGCCCCGAAGGTGACCGTGCAGATCAGGGGTATCGGCACGAACTCGCCCTTCGGCATGACGCGGTTGAGATTGTCGATCCATACCGGCACGAGGACGATCTCCGGCCGGGCGCGCGCCAGGTGGAAGAGCCCGCTCTTGAAGGGCAGGAGCGGGGCAGGGGTGCTGTTGCGCGTGCCTTCCGGGAAGACGATCAGGGAGGAGCCGGCATCGAGCGCATCCGTCATCTGGCTGATCGGGTCGTTCGTCCGGCTCGGACGCTCGCGGTCGATCAGGACGGCGTTGAAGACATCGCAGCCGATGAAGCGCCGAAGGCGGCTTTTCAGCCAGTAGTCGCTCCCGGCGACCGGCCGGCTCGCCAGGCGCAGGCGGCGCGGCAGCACCGTCCAGATCAGGACGAAATCGCCATGGCTCGCGTGGTTGGCGAAGTAGATCCGCTGCTCGTCGGTCGGCGCCACGCCGTGCCATTGTCCGCGGACCGCGGTCAGGAAGCGGGCAAACAGCAGAATGAGCGTGCCTGCCAAGCTTATCCCAGCTCCGCGCATCTCAATTCCCAACCACGTCTTCGTGCTGACGTAGCGCTCAATCGCGCCCCTGTCGACGGCCGGCTTCGATCGGGCGGAGCTGCCGCGCGCTCGCCAAGGCCCGCGAAGGGACATCTCACCACAGGGTTGGGCGCAATGAGGAAGCCGCGCGATCGGCAACAGGCCCCCTCGGGATTAGTGCCGACGTCGGCTACGGTCATGGATTGTCCGGAGCCTGATCCATGATCTGACAAAATCCCCCGCAATGCCGGCACAGATGGATCCCACATGGCACCTGACGTGAGCAAGACTCCTCGCCGCGGCACCACGGGCCTGCGCCAATTTCTGGATCTCGAGGAGCAGCGCAATTGGATAGAGGGCAAGACCGACTTGCGCGACACCGACGAGCGCTCGGATTCCCTCGAACTGCGGTTCAAGTACGTCACGCGATTTCAAAAGCTGCTTCGTCGCCCGCAGGCACAAGACGTTCTGGAGATTCTCAGGCTCTACGGCCAGAACTGCATCCCCTCCCGCGCAAGACCGAGCGTCGCTACTGGTCGGTGTCTTGTCTGCCGTCGACATCCGACAAACCGCTCGTCCGCGTCAATGCGAGCTGGATGGAGCTTTTCACGCTCCATGCGGACGGCGAGGGCATCCGTGCGAGAATTTTGGTGCATCTTTCGGATTTCGCCACGGACCAATCTCCCGCACAGGGCCATGTGGACGAATTTTTCCTCGAACACTGCGTCACGACGCCAGACGATGTCAGCTATTTCGTCCCGCGTGGCGCGGACATGTTCGGCATCAATGTGCGGGGCTCCGCCTCGATCCGCAGTTTCCTTGCGGCGCGCCGCGTCCTGGCTGCCATTCGAACCTTCAATGTGACGCACATGAACCGAGGTCGGAACGCCTACCAGGCGAGCCACTGCTACAGCCTGGCGGATTGCATGCTGGCAGGTTGAGTGGCGCTCGGAGGGCCGCCAGCCTGGCGAGGCGATCGGATCGCTCCGACGTTGCGGCCGGCCTCGCGCGGGCTGATGGCGACAGGCTGACCAGCCGAGCGGCCGCTCCTCGGCGGCGCAAGCCAGGCCCGAGCCACGGCCACGCCATGAGAACGAAGGCAAGGTGGGACGTCGAAATGGCATCGCGGCTCTGCCAGCCTCCTTCGTCGACCTGGCGTTTGCGCAGTGGCTGGTGTCGGCTCAGGCCGCGCGTTCCCAATGAATCGGAGATGGCCCGAACCGTGCGGGCTCAGCATGGAGCGGCGAGCCTCCGCTTCCGGATGATCATCCGGCGTCCGTAGCTGGCGCGAGGTTGACGGGCCGCTGCGATGCGAGCGCAACGRCCGAGATGGGTGGAGGCTGTGTGAAAAGAGCCGAGTCGGCTAGGATTCCTGGAGGTGATGCTCCGGGAGCTTAGATGAAGCGCTTCGTTGAGAGTGAAGACCGTCGGCAGGGTGTCCTGCTTCCCGAGTATCTTGACGACTACGTGTCGGA
>NZ_JBFTZN010000422.1:0-3388 GCF_056406775.1 Allobosea sp. P1_A7 | reverse complement strand
CCTTCCCGTACGCGGCCAGGCCGGGCGGTCCCAGCGCCTCGATCACCAGCGAGCCCTTCCAGTCCCTCAGTTGGCGCACGTAGAAGTCCCGTTGGCGCCCGTCGAGCCCGGACCTGACGCGCTGCCAGCCGATGAAGATGTCACTGGTAGCCTGCATTAACCTTTGCCCTGCGACGACCCGCTGGCCGGGATTTGGGTACTCGCTCTTGCCCACGAACCGCTCGAGCACCGACGGCTGCGCCTCCTTGAATTGGAGGAAAAGGGGATCCTGACCGTCGAGGCCCAGGAACAGGGCGATACGGTCGCGGGTGCCGACGCTCCCAACCCCGACCACCTTGCGGGCCAGGTCGGCGTAGCGGAACTGATCGAGCAGGGCGCGCAGGTCGCTGCGCAACGTGCTCCGGTAGCCGTGGAACCACTCACGGAACTCGCTTTCGATCTGGTCGCGGCTCTCCCCCGGGGGAAACAGCTCGACAATTGGCACGATCAGCGGCGGGTCGCTTATGAAACGGGGCTCGTCTTCGACGAGGTGGGTCAGCTTCTCGTAGGCGTGCATGCTATCGCGCGTGCGCGCCTTGGCGAGGTCGGCCTCTGCCTTCTTCAACCGGTTCAGGTCGACGCCGGCCTTGAGTTCGCGCAGCGCTTGTTTCATCGGGAGGCTCGCGTACCAGACTTGGAGATTGCGCATCGCGGCGAAGCCAGTCATCGCCTTCCGGTACGAGTGGGCCGTGGCCAGCACGGCCGCTTCCCGTTCCTTCCGCGAGAAGCCGTTGTCGCGGCCAGCGATCGCGAAGCTCGCCGCTAGGCGCTTCACGTCCCACTCCCATGGCCCCGGCGCCGTCTCGTCGAAGTCGTTGACGTCGAAGACGAGAGTCCGCTCCGGCGAGCCGAACGTGCCGAAGTTCGAGAGGTGCGCGTCGCCACAAAGCTGGGTGCGAATGCTCGAGTTCGGCGTCCGCGAGAGATCCGTCGCCATGATCAGTGCGCCGCCGCGGTAGAAGGCAAACGCAGACGAAAGCATCCGGCCGTACCGGATCGGCACTAACTCAGGCGCACGTGTGACCGCCTGCTCCTCGAGCAAGGCCACGGGGTCCCGATCACGGGGGATCTCGATCTCGGCCTGAAGTGTTCGCGGCAACTCGGCCCGCGCCGCCTTGCCGCGAGCCGCCCGCTCGGCCGGGGTGAAGTGCCGGACGGCCTTGGATCGGCCTGCCTCGACCCTACTCATAGGGCACCCCTTTCTCTGTGGCGATGCCGTGCTCGAACTATCGCTCCCTCCCATGTCGCCGTCAAAGGCTCCATCCAATTACGCGCCCGCCCGCCCGCCCGCTGGACGCGTGGGTGCGTTGGCGAAGCGTGAGTTGAGCGAAGCGTCGGTCAGTCTCCTTGCGACACGTGGAGGGTGAAGACCCTTACTGACAAACCTCCCGGTCTCCCTTTCACGGTTGACCGCGTGCGGCTCTTTGCGTAGCGTGCCGCCACGCGGAGCCTCAGGCCCGATGCTCATCGAACCGCTGATGCTCACGCTCGATTTACGAGAAGAAGTCATCGTGACGAGTGCTCCTGGCCAGCATCTTCTCCAAACTTACGAGCAGTCGCTAGTCGACACGTTCGCAAATTTCGCCGATCCGAAGCAGGAGTGGCGTAGGTTGTTCTCCGAGGTGCTGGGAACGTTTTTCCTCGTCCTCGTCGCTGCTGGCGGCGGAATGATGGGGCAGGCGTTTCCCAACACCATCGACCGTAGCGCGGCAGTGGTCGCGCCCGGGCTGATGGTGATGGCGATCATCCTGTTTATGGGTAAAGTCTCCGGCGCTCACTTGAATCCCGCCGTCAGCATTGCCTTCTCGCTCCGCGGCGACTTCCCGTGGCGTCGCGTGCCCGGGTACATCATCGCGCAGGTGATCGGCGCCACGCTCGCGGCGTTGTTTCTGCACACTGTGATCAACGTTTCGTCGACCTACGGGTCGAACTATCCGGCGGCAGGCTACTCGGCGGGCAGCGCGTTCCTGATGGAGGGGGTGCTGACTTTGGGGCTCGTCAGCGTCATTCTCGGCACGGCATCCGGCGCGCAGAACATCGGCGTCTTTGGGGCGATCGGCGTCGGGGCCTACATTGCGCTGGCCGGTCTCTGGGGAAGTCCGATCTCCGGTGCGTCGATGAACCCCGCGCGCACGTTCGGGCCGAATCTTGTCGGCACCGATTTCACGAGTTACTGGGTCTATGTGGCGGGCCCACTTGCCGGCGCGATGCTCGCTGTTGGAGCGGCATGGGTACTGCGAGGGCCAGGTGGGGGCCGCGCAGGGTCAGCCGCCGCCCAGGGCGACCTCTACACCGAGATCGAGCACCCCGGCAAAGCCTGAAGCGGATGACCTCAGGCACGAACGGCTAATTCGGGTGGGGAGCCGATCTTCAACTGATCGCCAAAAGCCGTCATTAGGTACGCCGCAGATTTGCGGCCCATGCCCATCGAGCCCTCGTCGCTAACGTCAAAATTGAGGGCGCCCCGATAGGGGGCCTTTTCCGTTGAATGGTGCTGCGGTCCTAGTCCCTTGCAGTGGCGTGGGCGTGATGAATGGTCTGGTTTTCATTGCTGGTGAGCTGAACCGGACCGAGTTTGACGGTCAGTTTGTTTAGCTTGCCGTTGAAGCGGAAGGGAGTTCGATAGTCCTTGTCGTCCACGCCCGTACGGGTATCGACCCCCACATCGAAGGTCTCGTCCATGGTTACGATGATCGGGATGGTGTGCGGGATTTTCTCATTGGCGACCTCCCGACCATCCACCTTCAACACGCCCGTTCCGCCCTTGCCGAAGCCCGGCCCGTCATAAGCGAAACCGAACTCGCGGAGCCGACTTGAATCTCAGAGCCCAAGTCCAATTCCTGTTCCCCAAATAGAACGTGAACAGCGTTGGATACTCAGTAGAAACAAAGAATTTTGATATAGGACAATATTCGATCGGGTCATATTCGGCACGCCAGCAACGCATTAGCCGGGCGTGCGAACAGCGCGTTTCATGGCGCGAGAAGAGCGATGATCGCCCGTGGTGGAGATGCCAACACCTCAGATTTGTAACCCCGGTCGCTCGTTGCAACCTCGCGAATGCACCGAAACCGGACCTTGCCAGAGTCCGCAACGGGTCGAAGCTGACGTTGGCCAATGTCGGTTAAGGGGTCGCCAACCGACCTTGCGTCGATGCATTCCTAAGGTCCGGTTCCGGGCAACCATCCAGAGTCCGCTCCTGGCGCAAGCTGCGCTCCTCCCCGCGGTTTTCACCACGAGGCGTGAGAGACCCGTCCGCATTTGATAGAATTTTCCAGGATGCGGCATCCCAAGAAGGGGATCTGCCATGGATATCCAGGCGCAGAACCAACTGCCTCGTAATGCGTGG
>NZ_JBFTZN010000421.1:0-5449 GCF_056406775.1 Allobosea sp. P1_A7 | reverse complement strand
CCTCCTGGCGGTGCTTGGACATGTCGATCGCTACCAGCACGGCGCCGGTGGGAGTAGAAAAGCGCTTGGTCATGGTTGGCCTCGCTCCAAAGTGTTGTCTCGACAACCTCACCTTAGAGACCTGCTGGCCGGCCATGACCGCCGTGACGGCGCGCTGCGCTACGCAAGGCTTCGCGCGCCGTCAGGCAACGGTCGAGCCTCTTCCCAATGTGCTACGGAATCCAGTTCACCTTCCCGGCTCGTTACGCCGACGGGCCGACAGCTCGTTACATCACCCACATGTTCGACATGCGGTGCCGCGAGAATGGCATCGAGCATCGCCTCACCAAGGTGAAGCATCCCTGGACCAACGGGCAGGTTGAGCGGATGAACCGCACCATCAAGGAAGCGACCGTCAAGCGCTTCCACTATGACGATCATCGCCAGTTCGAGGCGCACCTCACAGACTTCGTTGTCGCCTACAATTTCGGCCGCCGGCTGAAGACCCTTAGGGGGCTCACACCCTACGAGTTCATCTGCAAATGCTGGACTTCAGAGCCAGAACGATTCAGGCTCGATCCAATCCATCAAATGCCGGGACTGAACACCTAAGGCCTCGGACACATAACCAGTAACCGAAGGTTGCGGCGACGGGGGCGCCAAGGCCGCCTAGGTGCTCGATAACCGGCACTCTCCCGTTTACTGTCCTACGCACGATCCGCGGCTCTGTTGGCCAACGCCTGGGGGGAAGTCGAACTTACTCGGTAAGCTCGCTGGTAGAATTTTGAGGAACGACAGGCGTGTCAGCGTCGGCCTGCGCCGGCTTGAAAATGGACAAGGGCTTGAGATCCCTCGATCGCAGACTGTTGGCTCGGCGGGTCTTGATCTGCCTGCTGCTATTGCTCCCGGTACGGTCGTGACCCTTGCTCCGGGCATGACCGCGACAATACCCACCGGTTTCGCCATCGCCTTACCCAAGGGCTACGAGGCCCAAATCCGGCCTCGTTCGGGACTCGCCGCCAAATTTGGCGTCACAGTTCTCAATTCACCGGGGACCGTGGACGCAGACTATCGAGGCGAGATCAAAGTCATTCTGATCAATCACGGAAAGGCACCATTTTTAATCCAGCGTGCCGACCGCATCGCTCAGATGGTAGTGGCGCCGGTCAGCGGCGTTGCGTTTGTCGAAAGGGCGACGCTCGATGAAACTGAGCGTGGCTACGGCGGCCATGGCTCAACCAGCCGCTAAACCTAGCGAAGACCACGCTTCAGCGCTGGGCGCTCGGGGGGCCGGAGATCGGTCGCCCGCGTTGCCACGGCTGAGCCCGGTCCATGAGGAACAAGCGCTCATCGTCCCAGTGCCTTGCGGGCGTCGTTGACCGCATCGAGACACTCGTCGAATTCGCCCTCCTGTTCTTCGCGCCGCGCGACGCGCAACGCCGTCTCCAGTTTGCGCAGGGTGGCCGCCGGCGGCTTCCTGGCGATCTCGGCCTGGATCATGACGATGCCGTTCGTGCATTCCGACCTGTCATCGGCCATTGCGGGATCGGCACCAGGGTCAGGACGGAGGTGAGAGCGAGCATGCGCATGGCTTGCCTCCGTCACTTCACGATGAAGGTGCCGGTCATCCCCTGAGCCTCCAGGCCCTGGATATACCAGGGGTACTCGCCCGGCCGGATCGCCACGAACTCGACATGGATCGTGCCCTGGTCGTCGAACTCGAGATGATGAGGCGCACCCTGCATGTGCACTTCGAGATGGTTGATGACGATCTGGTTGATCCAGCTGTTCCGGAAGAACTCCGGTGCGAAGAACTTGTACTCCTTGCCGCCCTTCGCCGTGACGGAGAGGCGGTAGGACTTGCCGGATTCCATCTCGATCTGCTTCTGGGAGACGACGTAGTCGCGGCCTTCGTCATTCCCGAGCACCAGTTCGGGCAGATTTGTCCGGCCCTTCACAAGGTCGGCGGCCGTCGCCTGGCTCAACCCGAGCAGGCCCGCCAGCAAGAACCACAGCAGATGCATGTCATCCTCCCCGTTCTTGTTGCTTTGGAATAACCTGGGACGCCAAGGTCGACAGAAACACGCGCGCGGACGTGAAGAAGACAGAACCGCTGCCATCGTCGCTGAGGTGATCGCGATGCCGGAGGCTCGCGTCCGGAGCGTGAAGGCAGTCTTTGTCAGCACCATTCCGTTCTTAGCACAATCGAAGGAGCCGGACATGTCCTGGGTMGCATGCGGAGTGGAAGCAACGGCGTGTGCAACAGCGCGGGCAATGCAGTCTTTCGCGCCGTGCACTTGCGGGAAGCCGGCTGCCTGAGGCGCCCCGATGAAAGCCATCGTTCTTGGCGCGGCTGCGGGAGGTGGTTTTCCGCAATGGAATTGCCGGTGCCGGGTCTGCGCGCTGGCCTGGAGCAGGGATCCCCGCGCGCCCTGGCGGACGCAATCGAGCCTCGCGGTGACGCTCGATGACGAGAGCTGGATCGTTCTGAACGCGTCCCCCGATCTTGGCAGCCAGATCCGGACGACGCCGGCCCTGTGGCCGCGCGCCGAGCGCCAGTCGCCGATCGGCACGGTCATTCTCAGCAGCGCCGAGATCGACCATGTCGCCGGGCTGCTCACGCTGCGCGAGCGGCATCCGTTCGATCTGGTCGCGCTYGCACCGGTCCTTGAGGCGATCGAGGCCAACCCGATCTTCGCCGCCGTGCCGGCGCGTCGCATGATCGCGACGGCCGCGAACCCCATCGCGCTGGCTGGCGGACTGACGGCGGAGCTGTTTCCGGTCCCCGGCAAGGCACCGCTCTATCTCGAGGAGAGCGCATCCCGGCTCGAGTCCGAGGCTGGCGAAGCGGCGGGCATCCGGATCGGCGGCGCAGGGCGCTCGCTTGTCTATATCCCGGGCTGTGCCGCCTTGTCCGACAGCGTTCGTGACGCGGCCGAAAGCGCGGACGTGGTGTTCTTCGACGGCACCCTGTTCACGGATGACGAGATGATCCGCAGCGGCGTCGGCGAAAAGACCGGTCGGAGGATGGGGCATATGCCGATCACGGGCCCTGGCGGCTCGCTGTCCTGGCTCGCCAAGCTGCCTGCGGCGCAAAAGATCTATATCCATCTGAACAACACCAATTCGGCGCTGATCGAGGGGTCGCCGGAGCGTCTCGTGATCGAAGCCGCGGGTATCGCGGTGGCCTATGACGGCATGGAGGTGCGGCTGTGACTGCTTTGCTATCGCCCGAGGAACTGGAACAGCGCCTGCGCGAGGTCGGAGAGGCGCGCTATCACGACAAGCACCCCTTCCACACCAGACTGCATTCCGGACGGTGCACGAAGGGCGAGGTCCAGGCCTGGGCTCTCAACCGCTTCACCTACCAGGCCCATATCCCTGTGAAGGACGCGTTCCTGATCGCCCGGACCCACGACCCCGCGCTCCGCCGGGCCTGGCGCCAGCGTCTCGTCGACCATGATGGCGAGGGGGACGGTGAGGGCGGCATCGAACGCTGGCTCAGGCTCTGCGAAAGCCTGGGCCTGGCACGCGCCGATGTGCAGGCCCATCGCGGCGTGCTGCCGGCGACGCGCTTTGCGGTCGAGGCCTATGTCAATTTCGTGCGCGAGCGCCCGCTGCTCGAAGCCGTCGCGTCCTCCCTGACCGAGCTGTTTTCGCCAAAGGTCATCCGCCACCGCGTCGAAGGCATGCTGGCGCATTACGACTTCGTCAGCCCGGAGAGCCTGAGCTATTTCACCGCCCGCCCGGAACAGGCGCGGCGCGATGTCGAGACCGCGCTTGCCTATGTCACGGCCCATGCCCGCACGCCGGCCGAGCAGGAGGCGGTGATCGCGGCGCTCGAATTCAAATGCGACGTGCTCTGGGCCATGCTGGATGCGCTCCATCACGCCTATGTCGAGCCTGGCCATATTCCGCCCGGCGCCTTCGTGCCGGCGCGCTGATCATCGCGGTCCTGAGCGGCTGAGCCTGCAAAGCTGATTGCTGCGCCGGGCGCCAAGCCTTATCCTGCTGCCTGCGTGGCCTGCTCGACCTGCTATGATGTCAGGGAGATGCGATCGTGAGCGGAAAAGCTTTCGCCGTCTTGCTCTGCCAGGTCATGGCTCTGGTGCTGGCGATCGCGCCATGGCCGGCGCAGGCGCAGGAAACGCCGGTCGATATCCTGTTCGCGCGTCCTCATCTTTCCGGCGTGTCTTCGGGCACGGAGCTGACCTATCGGCTTGAGCGCTTGCCCTCCGACACGAAACGGCTGGGCGAGCCCTTCGGCGACGATATCAAGCTCGTGGTCAGATCCGTTGCAGCCAACGGCAGCCGCAATGTCGACCTGCGCCTGTTCACGGGCGAGCGGGCGCGCGAGCCTATGTCGATTACCGATCTGACCGGCAATCCGGTGCTCGTCATCTTCCTCGATCGGGCAGTGAGCAACATGGCGCAGCTCACCGGTGGAACGACGCCCTATTTCAAGGACCGGCTGCGCGCCGGCCTGCGCGACAAGGCAACAAGCGAGGCCACCAAGGTCGAATTCGAGGGCAAGACGCTGGATGCGACGCGGATCACCGTCAGGCCCTTTGTCGACGATACCAATATCGGGCGGATGCTCGGCTATGAGGACAGCCAGTTCGAGATTCTGGTGGCTGAGGCCGCGCCTGGCATGCTGCTCCAAATGACCTCAAGGTTCGTCAGCACATTGCCGGATGCGCCGAAACTCGAGGAGCGCATCGTCCTGAAATCGGCGAGCGCCCAGCCATGAGCACGGTCGGGACGGCAGGAGCGCGGCACCACGGGTTTCTGACGGCTCTGGCCGGGGGGCTGCTGGCGACGATCCTCGCTGCGGGCAATGGCGGCGCAGCTGAGACGCCGGTCAATGACTATCCGACGGTCGCACGCGCCGATTACATCTTCGGGTGCATGGCCGCGAACGGCCAGACCCGTACGGCGCTGGAGAAATGCTCGTGCTCGATCGACGTGATCGCGTCTGTGCTGCCCTATAGGGCCTATGAGGAAGCCGAGACGATCATGTCCGTGCGCCAGCGCGGCGGTCAGAACGCCTCGATGTTTATCTCCATGCCCTTGATGCGCGAGAAGGTCGCACGCCTGAAGCGGGCACRGATCGAAGGCGAATTGCGCTGCTTCTGATCTGGCGATGTCCCAGCTGCCGGGGCTTCGGACGACCGGTTCAGTAGACCACGACGCTTCGGATCGACTTGCCCTCATGCATCAGGTCGAAGCCGTGATTGATCTCGTCCAGGCTGAGCTTGTGGGTGATCAGGTCGTCGATATTGATCTTCCCCTCCATGTACCAGTCGACGATCTTCGGCACATCGGTGCGCCCGCGCGCGCCGCCGAAGGCGGTGCCTTTCCAGACCCGCCCGGTGACGAGCTGGAACGGCCGGGTCGCGATTTCCTTGCCGGCTTCGGCGACCCCGATGATGATCGATTCACCCCAGCCGCGATGGCAGCATTCCAGCGC
>NZ_JBFTZN010000420.1:0-3412 GCF_056406775.1 Allobosea sp. P1_A7 | reverse complement strand
GCCATCAACCGCTTCATCAAGGAGCACAACCGGGAACCACGCCCGTTCCTATGGAAAGCCGATCCCGACCACATCATCGCAGCCGTTAGGCGCGGGCATCAAACGTTGGAATCAATCCACTAGTTGAGGGTGAACTTGATCAGTTCTACCGGCGCACCCTTGCTGAACTCACTGGGAGTGAACGGGGCAATACGGCGGTCGTCGGCGTCGAGCCGGCCTGGCCAGTGGGCGCCGACCTTGTTGCGAAGTATTGATCAATGCTGTTGTGTATTCTCACCTTCGAGCACAGATTTCGGCGGCGGCACCTCTCCTCCGAGATTGGCTCCCTTCACATGCCCACGAAAAGCACGATCGAATACGCTTTCAGCGGCGGCAGTCCGCTTCTCGATTCGCGCACGACGATTAAATGATGCCTTCAGCTTAACCTAACCTCGGTGCGGCCGGGCATCGATACAGCGCATGCCAGCGCGGTTAGCGGCTTCCATATCTTCAGGAGAATCCTCGAAGACGACGCAATCAGCAGCGACAATGCCGAGACGCCGCGCTGCTTCCAGGAACAAGTCGGGTTCGGGCTTGGCACGAGCGACGTCGTTGATCGTCACGATCGTGTCGAACAGGGGCGTCAGGCCCGTCGCCTCCAGTGTGGCTGTGACGATCTGCCTCGATCCGCCTGATGCAACAGCCATCGGCAGGCGCCTCTGATTGTGGCGAGCAACAGCAGTAATAGCCTGCACCTCACCCACGGACGCGACATTCTGCAGAAAATGCTCGCGCATGACCTTGATCACGGCGTCGCGGTCGAGCTTCACGTCCTGCTCGGCTTCGAAAAGGTCCATGAGCGCATGCTCTGAGTGACCGGCACGGACAAAATACCAGTCGCGCATCATGTCCCTGCCAGAGATACGAAAACCCTGCATCCAGGCATCGGCATAATTCGGCAGCGTATTCACGAGCGTTCCGTCGCAATCGAAAATGATCGCGCGGATATCGGCGGGAAGATTCGGTAGATCGAACATGACGCCTTTAGCAGAAGGTTACGGCTCGTCCAATCGCAGCGGAGTTCCGCGGAAGCGCGAGCCTACGATCCGGTACGATTATCAAGCGGAGTGTCGCGGCGAAATTGATATAGTGAAATTTTTGCCAATCCACCGAGAACAACTCGCGCTTGCCGTCCCTTCCGACGCGAAACAGGTGCTTACCCGTCGCGCTGTTTCAAACGCCATCTCCTTGTAGCCGCGCGCCCATCGTGCCAGATTCCCAAAGCTGAACTTGATTGGTTCGGCCCGGGGGGCGAAATGAGTCGCTCTGCTGCTATCAAATGGGACGATCTGGCGGTCTATCCTGTGACGATCAAGGTCTCACCACGGCAGATTTTGCTGACAGGCGCAGCGGGCTTCGTTGGCTTTCATGTCACGGAGGCTTTGCTGGCGCAGGGCGATCRGGTCCTCGGCATCGACAGTCTCACTCCCTATTACGATCCTGCGCTTAAGCAGGCGAGGCTCGACCGTTTGGCTGCGCGCAAGGGCTTTTCATTCGAGTGCCTCGACATTGCCGACTATGACGCGCTGCAAGGCGCTTTTGTTCGTTTTCGCCCGGACGCTGTGATTCATCTCGCGGCGCAAGCCGGTGTGCGCTATTCGCTAGAGAACCCGCCGGCCTATGCCAGCGCCAATCTCGTCGGCTTCCTGTCAGTACTGGAGGCCTGCAGGCACCATCCGGTCCAGCACCTGATATATGCGTCATCCAGCTCGGTTTATGGCGCCAACGCCAAGGTGCCGTTCAGTGAGCATGACGGCGCAGATCATCCAGTCTCGCTCTATGCGGCAACGAAGCGCGCCAATGAACTGATGGCGCATTCGTATGCACACCTCTACAGCATACCGGTCACGGGCCTACGCTTCTTCACGGTTTACGGCCCGTGGGGCCGACCGGACATGGCCTATTTCAGCTTCACCAAAGCAATTCTCGAAGGTCGGCAGATCGACGTCTACGCCGAAAGCGAAATGAGCCGGGATTTCACCTATGTCGACGATGTCAGCGAGGCGATCGTTCGGCTGGTGCGGGAACCGCCCACCCCTTCGGCCAATTTCAACGTCGGTTCGCCGGATCCCGCAACATCCGCGGCGCCCTACCGTGTTTACAATATCGGCAATCACACGCCAGTCCGGCTCGACCACTTCATCGCGGTAATCGAGGCAGCCTGCGGCAAAGAGGCCATCAAGCGCCATCTACCATTGCAGCCGGGCGACGTTCCGGCGACCTATGCCGATGTGAGTGCTCTCGCAGCCCGCGTCGGTTTCATGCCCTCCACCACGATCGAGGACGGCATTCAGCGCTTCGTCGACTGGTACCGGGCCTATTACGGCTGATGGTAGGAGCGTCATGCCCTCATCCCCCATCGTCTTGCCCGGTCGAGGTGTGAGCCAGGTTTTCCGCCGGTCCCAAGCGAAGAAGCTGAGGTTGCGAAGCTTCAGAGCCCTCTGATGAACCGGATGAACAGTCGCAAGAATAACAGGCTGACGATACTGGGTCGAGAGCGGATCGCGCGCATGACGGCGGTAGGCATTATCTACCGGGATAGCGAGGGCGGCCGGCGTCGGCCCCAAGTCCGTCCGTAAATGGATTGCACGCGTCGCCGCCGAGGGCATGCGAAATGCCTGCCGGAGATTGCAGCATGACCTAACACTTGCATAAAGTCGCATGCGCGAGGTCGATATTCGATCAGTGCCTGCGAGATTCGCGGCGACTTTCTTGCCGCCATTGACCGTGCCATCAGGCTGAGTTATGCGCTCGGCCTGCTTGGGCGAGTTTGATTGCCCCGGCCTCTCAGGGACGCAGCACGTAGTACGCAGTATATGAAGCGCCTAGCGATCGTCACAACTGCTGCGCCGCCCTCCGCCAGCGGTCAGGCCCGAGTGCTGGGCTCTCTATTGGCGCAAGAGCGCGGCAAATTACGTCATCTTTTTCTATCCGATCAACTTCAGGCGCTTGATCCTGGCGAGGCTGGATTTGGCGTTTACGTCGCCTTGTCGTCACCGCGGTTCCAGATTATGCGGTCATTCAGAAATGAACATGTCCAGCGCGTCAACAGTTACGCCGGACTAGTGCGGGACGTTATCGTTCGCGCGGACGAGGTCGAGACCGCGGTCAAGGCGCATCGGGCGCAGGTGGTAGTCGGGTGCAGCGGCAATCCCTTCGATCTACCAGCCGCGGCCATCGCCGCCAGGCGCTTGAAGCTGCCCTTCGTCGCCTATCTGTTCGATGATCCCGTTTATCAATGGGAGGCAGGTCCCTACCGCAGGCTGGCTCGGTTCTGGGAGAAACGGTGGGGGGCGCGCGCCGCAAAAGTTATCGTCCCCAATGAGGTTCTGGCCGAGGACGTACGCGGAGGTTCTGGCCGAGGACGTACGCG
>NZ_JBFTZN010000419.1:0-3421 GCF_056406775.1 Allobosea sp. P1_A7 | reverse complement strand
GCCCTGCGCTACGCCTTCTTTGCCGAGCGCGAGGCGGCCAAGGTCCCGGGCATCGACGAGGGCAAGGGGACGCGTCAGATCCGGCAAGCGGCCGTCATTGGCGCCGGCACGATGGGTGGCGGGATCGCGATGTGTTTCGCCAATGCCGGCATCCCAGTGACCGTGATCGAGACGACGCGGGAGCAAATCGACAAGGGCTATGCCCGCATCCGCGACACCTACGGCTTCTCGGTCAAGCGCGGTTCGCTGACGGAGGCCGCGCGTGACCAGCGCATGGCGCTGATCACGCCGAAGCTCGGGCTCGAGGCGGCAGCGGAGGCGGATATCGTGATCGAAGCCGCCTTCGAGGAGATGGCCGTCAAGCAGGAGATCTTCGGCGCGCTCGATGGGATTGCGAAGCAAGGCGCAATCCTGGCCTCGAACACCTCCTATCTCGACCTCGCGACGATCGCCATGGCAACGAAGCGGCCGCAGGATGTGATCGGGATGCATTTCTTCAGCCCGGCCAATGTCATGAAGCTGCTTGAAATCGTGCGGCCAGCCGGCGTTGCGGATGATGCGGTGGCCACTGCGATTTCGCTCGGACGCAGGCTCGGCAAGGTGCCGGTCGTGGTCGGGAACTGCTTCGGCTTCGTTGGCAACCGCATGCTGGAACAGCGCACGCGGGCCGCCGAGCGGCTGCTGATCGCCGGTGCGCTGCCGCATGAGGTCGACGCGGCGCTGACCGGTTTCGGCTTCAAGATGGGGCCATTCGCGATGTCGGATCTCGCGGGCAACGATATCGGCTGGCGCACGCGCAAGTCGCGCGGCAAAACCGCAGGGGTCGCGGACGCGATCTGCGAGCGCGGCTGGTTTGGTCAGAAGACCGGGCGTGGCTACTATCTCTATCCGGAGGGCGCGCGCGCCGGGCAACGCGACCCGGAGGTCGAGGCGCTGATTGCGCAGGTTTCCAAGGAGCAGGGCGTTGAGCGCCGGGCGATGAAGCCGGACGAAATCCTGGCGCGCCTGCTCGATCCGATGGTCAATGAGGGTGCGAAGATCCTCGCGGAGGGGATTGCTGCGCGGCCGGGCGATATCGATACGATCTGGATCAACGGCTATAACTGGCCGGCCTGGCGCGGTGGGCCGATGCACTGGGCTGACTCTGTCGGGCTCGACGTGATCGTCAAGCGTCTGGAAAGGCTCGCAGCGGAAAGCGGTGATGCCGCGCTCGAACCGGCGCCGCTGCTGCGCAAGCTCGCGGCCGAGGGCAAGAGCTTCGCGGACCTGAAGGCCAGGGCGGCGTGATCCAGGCAGCGCGCCCGATCTGGCAGGAGCGCTTTCCGCAGGCCTGCGACTGGGACGCGGCAGTGGAAACCGGTACGGTGCCGGACCTGCTCGTGCCGGCCGTCGCGGCGCGGCCGGACGCGGTGGCCATCGCGTTCCGCGAGAGCGAGCTGAGCTATGGCGAACTCGACAGGCTGGCCACCCGGCTCGCGGCGGGGTTGATCGCCGATGGCGTCAGGCAGGGCGACCGGGTGGCGCTGTTCCTTCCCAATACGCCCTGGCATCCCGTCGCGTTCTTCGCGGTTGCGCGCTGCGGCGCGACCGTCGTGCATCTCAGCGCGCTCGATGCCTTGCGGGAGCTTGAACACAAGCTCGTGGCAACGCAGCCGGTCCGCCTGATCACCACGAACCTTCCAGGCTTCCTGCCGCAGATGCAGGCGCTGCGTGCGGCGGGCTTCGTCGATCGCGTATTGGTCGGCGACGATTCGCGCTGGGGAGCGGGGGAGGCCGAGCGGCAGGATCTTCCGACTGGTGGCGGCTTCGTCTGGCTCGACGACCTGATGACGGCGCCTGACCCGGTGAACTGGCCGGTGCTTTCGCCCGAGGATGTGGTGTTGCTGCAGTTCACCGGCGGCACGACAGGGGCGCCGAAGGCAGCGATGCTAACGCATGGCAATCTTGTCTCGGCGGTGAACATCTACCGACTCTGGACGGATGGCGAACCGTTGGAAGCCGGAGCGCAGACCGCGATCGCGGTGCTGCCGCTGTTCCATATCTACGCGCTGACCACGATCCTGCTGCGCCATTTGCGGGACGGCAACCGCATCCTGCTGCGCCAGCGCTTCGATGTCGAAACCCTGATCGAGGATATCGCGATCCGTCGCGCGACGATGTTCTCCGGTGTGCCGACGATGTGGTTTGCCCTGCTCAACCGCAAGGGCGTCGAGACGGTCGATTTTTCGTCGTTGCGCTCCTGCGTCTCGGGCGGCGCGCCCCTGCCCTTCGAGGTCCAGACCCGACTCGAAGGCATATTGGGCGTCAGGCTGAACAATGGCTGGGGCATGACCGAGACCGCGCCCGCCGGCTCGCGCCTGCCGAAGCAGGCGAAACCTCGGCCGGGCGTGATCGGCGTACCGCTGCCAGGCCTCGAGATGAAGATCGTCTCGCTCGACGTCGGGCGTGCCGATTGCCCGCCCGACGAAATCGGTGAGATCGCCATTCGCGGCCCCAATGTCTTCAAGGGTTATTGGAACGAGGCGGAGGCGACGCGCGATGCCTTCCACGAGGGCTGGTTCCTGACCGGGGATCTCGGCCGGATGGACGCCGACGGGCTGTTCCAGATCGTCGACCGGCGCAAGAACATGATCATCTCGAGCGGCTTCAACGTCTATCCGGTGGCGATCGAGAATGCGATCTACGAGCATCCGGCGGTGCAGGAAGTGCTGGTGATCGGCATCGACGACGATTATCGCGGCCAGGCGGCGAAGGCCTTCGTCGTGCTCAAGGCCGGCATGCCTGCCTTTACGCTCGACGAATTGCTGCACTTCCTCAAGGATCGCCTCGGCCGGCACGAGACGCCGCGCGGGCTGGAATTTCGCGAGAGCCTGCCGCGCAGCGCTGCCGGGAAGCTGCTGGCGAAGGTGTTGATCGCCGAAGAACAAGAGAAGCGGCCCAAGCCCGCTTCGCCCGAATCCGCTGCATAGGACCTGAGAAAATCCATGACAGAAGCCGTCATCGTCTCCACCGCCCGCACGCCGATCGGCAAGGCCTTTCGCGGTGCCTTCAACCAGACCCGCGGTGCCGATCTTGCGGCGCACGCGATCAAGGCAGCCTATGAGAAGGCCGGGATCGAGCCGGCGGCGATCGAGGAGATCGTGCTCGGCTGCGGCTATCCGGAGGCTGCGACCGGCGGCAATGTCGCCCGTCATGCCGCGCTGGTCGCCGGCATCCCGGTCGCGTCCGCCGGTGTCACCGTCAGCCGCTTCTGCGCTTCGGGCCTCGAGGCGATCGCGCATGCGGCGCGGCGCATCGTCATGGACGGCGTGCCGGTCGCGATCGGCGGAGGCGTCGAGTCGATCAGCCTGGTGCAGCCGGTGGTGCGGCGCGAACTCACCCAGAACGACTGGCTGATGAAGCACAAGCCCGAGATCTACAC
>NZ_JBFTZN010000418.1:0-3431 GCF_056406775.1 Allobosea sp. P1_A7 | reverse complement strand
GTGCTGATCATCGTCCAGATCGTCGGGCGGAAATCGGTCAACTGGCTCGTCTCGGCCAATGCCGCCGCGCTGGCGCTGGCGCTCTACGCCTTCTGCTTCGTCAACACGCCGGCGGTGATCGCCAACTACAATTTCCGCCATTCCCAGGAGCTGCGCGGCACGGGCTCGCGACTCGATGCCGCCTATCTGACATCGCTCGGTCCCCAGGTGATCCCGGCCTTCGATCGCTACACGCCGCGCGTCGCCGCAGTTGGTCGCACAGTCCCCAATTCGACCTGGTCCTGGAACCCCAACAGGCTGCCGGGCAACCGTGGGTACATGGCCGATCGCCACCACAGGGAACAGGCGGATTGGCGGGCCTGGGGCTTTCGCGCGTGGCGCCTGTCGCGCTACTTGGCTAACACTCCCCATGCCCCGCTCGGGGGCAAGAGCAGCCCGGCCCCAGCCGACCAGTGACAGGCACGTGACGATGGCGCCCCGCATTCTTGTGGTCGATGACGACAGTCATATCCGCGAGGTCATCTGTTTCGCACTCGAAAAGGCCGGCATGGCCACGTCAAGCGCCCGCGATGGCGTGCAGGCCCTGGAGAGTTTTCGGCGGCAGCCGGCCGATCTCGTCATTCTCGATATCGGCATGCCCGAGATGGACGGGCTCGAGGTCTGCCGCCAGCTGCGCAAATCCTCCGACGCGCCGATCCTCTTCCTCTCGGCGCGGGACGAGGAGATCGACCGGGTACTCGGCCTCGAGATCGGTGGCGACGACTATGTCACCAAGCCGTTCAGCCCGCGCGAACTGGTGGCGCGCGTCACCGTCATCCTCAGGCGCACGCGCACCGGCCGCTCGGTCGGGGCCGCGTCGGTGGAGCCGCTTTCCTGGGGCGCATTGCGGCTCGACCCCGAGTCGCATCTTGCCAGCTTCGCGGGCAGGGCGCTGCCGCTGACGGGGATCGAGTTCGCGATCCTGAAGACCTTCGCAGCCCGTCCCCGCCAGGTCTTCAGCCGGGAGCAGATCCTGGAAAGCGCCTATGGCGGCGCGATCCATGTCGCCGACAGGACGATCGACAGCCATATCCGCAACATTCGCGCCAAGCTCGCGGCATCGGTCTGCGGCAGCGCCATCGACACCGTGCACGGCGTTGGCTTCCGCCTCGGACGCTGCGAGGCCGGGACGTGACGGCCTCTGCCTCGTCCCCGGCCCAGGTTGCCGTGAAATGGCGCCCCAATCTCAGCCTCATCGTCTTCCTGATGCTGACGGCGGTGCTGGCCTTGCCGCTCGTCGGGCTGTTCTTCTTCCGGATCTACGAGAACCAGCTCGTCCACCAGACCGAGGCCGAGCTGATCGCCCAGAGCGTGGCGCTCAGTGCCGCCATCCGGCGCGACTTCGAGAGCAACCTGCCGGCCGACGTCGCGCTGGGGGCTCACGTTCCGGCAACGCCGTCCTCGTCGGCGGACGAGCCGTTCAGGCCGATCCTGCCCAGTCTCGATCTGACGCGCGACAACCTGCTGGGCCGCAGGCCGGACGCGAAACCCGCGGCTGAGCCCGTCGGCGCAGCCTTCAAGGCTGCCGGCGAGCGGCTTTCGCCRCTGCTCCTGGATACGCAGACAATCACGCTCGCCGGTTTCCGCCTGCTCGACCCCCATGGCGTGGTGATCGCGGGCCGAGACGAGATCGGCCTGTCGCTCGCCCATGTCGAGGAGGTCGCCAAGGCGCTGCAGGGCTCGTTCGCCGCGACCTTGCGGCAGCGCGTCTCGAGCCACGCTCCGCCGCCGCTTTACTCGCTCAGCCGCGGCACCAGCATCCGCATCTTCACGGCGACGCCGATCATCCTGGGGGATCGCGTCGCCGGCGTGCTCTATGCCTCGCGCACGCCGAGCAATGTCTTCCGCCATCTCTATGAGGAGCGCGGCAAGGTCGTGCTGGCCGGCCTCTCCGTCGCAGCGCTCACCCTGCTGATCGGGCTTGCCTTTCACCGCACCATCACCCGGCCGGTGCATGAGCTGATCGCGCGTACGACCGCCATCGGTCATGGCGACCGCAGCGCCATGCGCCCGCTGACGAACCACGGCACCGCCGAGTTCGCGCGCCTGTCGCAGAGCTTCCTGGACATGGCCGGCAGCCTGAACAACCGCTCCGATTTCATCGCGACCTTCGCGGCCCATGTCTCGCATGAGCTGAAATCGCCGCTGACCTCGATCGAGGGCGCGGCCGAGCTGCTGCGTGACGATGGCGCCGGTGACGGCCCTGCGATGAGCGAGGCGAAGCGCCGGCACTTCCTCGGCAACATCATCGCCGACACGCATCGCCTGACCGCGATCACCAACCGCCTGCGGGAACTTGCCCGCGCCGAAAGCACGCCGACCGGCGGCACGACCAGCCTGTCTCCGGCAATCGCCGATCTGCAGCGGGATTTCCCCGGCATCCGGATTCGCGCCGAGGGGGCGCTCGACAGCGCCATCCGCATTTCGGCCGAGAACCTGCGCATCATCCTCAGCCATCTCACTGATAATGCGCTGCGTCATGGCGCGAGCGAGCTCGACATCGTCGCGGCCACGGAGGCGGACCGGCTCTGCCTCACCCTTCGCGACAATGGCAGCGGCGTGTCCCCGAACAACCGGGCGCGGATCTTCGACAGCTTCTTCACCACGCGCCGCGACAGCGGCGGCACCGGCATGGGATTGTCCATCGTCCGCGCCATGCTGAACGCCCATGGCGGATCGATCACGCTGCTCGACGACGAGCCCGGCACCACCTTCGCACTGGCCTTTCAACGGGCGCCCGGGGCGGAAACCCATGTCTGAGACAAGCGAGTCCGAGACGGGCCTGCGCTCGCGCGTGRTGATGATCGCCCTTTGCCTCGCAACGATCGCCGCTGGGCTGCTCCTGCGCCGTTTCGGGATGGGGCTCGGGCTGCCGTTCGGCGTCGTGAAATATGGCGGCTCGCTGCTCTGGGGGACGATGGTCTACCTTCTGCTGACCATCATCGCTCGGCGTCAGCCGGCATCCCGGCTTGCGATCCTTGCCGCGCTGATCGCGCTCTGCGTCGAGCTCAGCCGCCTCTATCACACGCCCTGGCTCGATGCCTTCAGGCTGACGACGCCAGGCGCGCTGCTGCTCGGGCGCGTCTTCTCGCCCTGGAACCTGGTGGCATATGGCGCCGGTATCGCGTTGGGCTGGGCGACGGACCGCCTCATTGCACGGGCGCGCCTTTAGCGCCTCGACACCGCCTCATCCCTTCCTTTCATGGGGGGCGCCGAGGGCTCGGGCCGAGCGGCGCCGTCGCGCTCCCCCGTCGCGATCCGGTCGTCCTTGTCATCGAGCAGAATGCGCTCGGCCGCTCCGTCGAGATCCTCATACTGGCCGCTCTTGAGGGACCAGAGGAAAGCGGCGAGCGCTGAGGCGCCGAGCAGGAGGGCCAGGGGCACGAGGAAGA
>NZ_JBFTZN010000417.1:0-3464 GCF_056406775.1 Allobosea sp. P1_A7 | reverse complement strand
TTCAGCTCATCGACCAGCCCGTCCTTGGCGAAAACATCGCGCGGATCACGTCCCGCAAGCAACTGATCCAGTGTGTCCTTCTTGATGACCATGAGCGCCCTCCATCGGCGTCACTATGGCCCCGGACACAAAATACCGGACAGTCCCTGTGAATAAAGGTGATCGGATCCGTGCCGGCTATGGGCCGGTGCCCACCTGTTACGCGCTCTCGAACTGTACTGGGGCTCTGCTGGTGACCAAGGCTAATCTCCCGGAGCGACTGCTCCAGCTTGCCGCTCTATCGGACTGGTCGCCCACCCCTAGGAGATGAGACCAAGCTGCTCCGCGGTGAGCACAAGCTCGGCAATGGAGCGGGCGGCCATTTTATCCATCACATTTTTWCGGTGGGCCTTGACGGTACGAATGGTAGTCCCGAGGGCGTAGGCGATCTGCTTGTTCATCCGGCCACTCGCCACATGAGCGAAGACCTCGCGCTCCCGAGGGGTGAGACTGCTGAGTTTGACCGCTCGCGATACAGCACTATCGTCATGGTGTCTGGCGGCGCGACACCGCGCTAGAGCCCGGTCGATCGCATCGAAGAGCGCGGCCTTGGATACCGGTTTGGTCAGGAAATCTTCCGCGCCGGCCTTGATCGTGCGGACGCTGGTTGGAATGTCGCCGTGCCCCGTCAGGAAAATAACAGGCAATCGTGAACCGGCTTCCTTCAGGCGGAGTTGCAGATCAGGACCACTGATGTCCGGAATTTCCACATCGAGCAGAATGCAGCCATCAGTCTTGTTATCGGGAAGCTGGTTCAAGATCTCGGCTCCCGTTCCGTATGACTTCGTCCGAAATCCGGAGGACTCGAGCAGGAGAATCATTGCGTTTCTGAAGGAGATGTCGTCATCTATTAGATAAATACTGGCTGGCATCGCGCGCTTCATGTCTTCAAGGCCGGCAGGTAGATGTGAATCGTAAGGCGACACCGGACGGCTGCCATATCGGCCCGCTATTCACGAGAATGTTCTTCTTGCCTATCTTCAGTCGAGTCACATGCCGTCTGCCTTCGCGCGGTAATACTCATCGAAAACCTTTAGCGGCGGTTACCTGGCCCGGTGATGATGGTTCAATCCACAAGGCCGCTTTAGCCGCGGACACGTCTGCGCTAAACGAGCGAGAACTTTCTGGCTGCGGGGTGCTCGATCGACTGGACCGTCCATAAGGTGACGAATGCCAGCCGACTCGCTTTGATCCATCGTAACGGCCCCCATGTCGAACGTTTCGTCGCGATCACTATCGAAAAGAGTTGCGCCCGCGGGAGTAATTAACTGGAGGCTACGCCCGCCGAGTGACCACAAACGACGCGTGCGGGTCAGTGATSTTGGTTGGCAGAGGCGGGGCTTGTCCCGGGTTGAACTGCACATGGGCGACTGGCGGCCTCGTACGGGCGTAATCTCCCGTTCGCTACTCCCGTTCCCCTAGGATTTGTGGACAGTTACCTGATCCATAGGGCCATGGCGGTGATTGTGACGACGGCGAGGGAGTGTCTGGGCGTCTTTTCGAAACGCGTCGCCAGGATGGCGCAGGCGCTTGATGAGGTGAGGGCCGCGACGCTTGCCCATTTGCCGCCCACCAGTCTCTCCGCGACGGAAAGCCTTCGCTTCGTTGTTGCTGCCACGGACGGCCCGGAGATCAACGCAGCCATGCGATCTTCCGGACGGGCAAGGCTTGATCCTGTCTCTTGACCAGGCGGCCTACCGAGATCACCAAACGGCATTGCACGACCTCGCCATGACACGCTTCGACGGCAGGAGCCGGGGTAGCGGATAAGCTGACACTGATCCAAGGCTCCCCGGTACCCTTCCCTAAGGTGACACTGCCGGGTGCAGAAGATCCCGTAGCGTCAGCCGCAAGCAAGCCGAAGTTTTCGTCATGCGCAGGCAAGGCGATCGGCATTTTCTTGTTGGAACAGCGTATCTCGCGATTCTCGGTCGACTGGATTGGCGTTATAGGGTCGGCGGCCGTCGCCACAGAGTGACGCTACTGATTAAGCACCTTGTCGCCCCGTCGTTGCGAGACACCCCGACGGGGCGGAATCTTCCATCTGGTGAGAAACGCGCAAAGTCGGGGCCGCCACCCGCCGTGCTCACGTGTTCTTTTGAATCATTTAGGCCGATGTCTGAGAGGACGTGCGGCCATGGCTCCGAGCGGATGGTGATGTATTCGCTACTGGGGGTGCCAGTTGCACTCAAATCACCCTCCAACGCATGCGGTTGAGGAACGGACTTTTGTTTCAGCGTCAGTCGAACTTCACCGACTTGTACTGGCTTTCGATCCACGGCGAACCTTGCTGTCGGCGTTGCAGGGGTACGTCCTCATCCGCAATGATGAGATCGTCTCCTTCGCCATGTGTCGGCCGTTCGGGCGAGGGCACGTTATCGGCCCGGTCGTCGCTGCGCCGAGGACGATGCGATCGCCGTCTCCCGCCCGCTTGTTGAGGCCCAGGCTGGAAGGTTCCTGCGCGCCGACACTCCCGCCTCCAACACCGCCCTCTCGAACTTCCTGGTCGCGAGCGTGAGGGAAGTGTAGCGGACGGGGGTGGCCGACTACTTCCCACACGGCGGCACAGGCGACACCCCGCGGAATGTCACTGCGATGCTGGCCCTGGCCGATGCAGCCAATCTCGGTCGGAAGCGGACGCGACGCGTACCTCGCCTCGGGCGCTCCATCTCGTGGCGCTCTTTAAAGGCCCTTCTCAAGGCGACGATATCCAGAGTTCTAAGTCGACTGGATTGGTCAGGAGAACCGTCGAAGCCCCGGCACACGGGCTTTCTGCGAACCCGGCAAATCCTGCTTAACTACGATGCCGCATCGAACGCACAAATTGTGGGTCGCACTGCAAAGTACATTTGAGGTAATTGGCATTCAGTGTCAGTATTTGCCATCGAAATGGTGATACTCGACGTCGTTCCTGCCTTCCGCCGTAGCCGATGCGTTCCTTACCTATGTCTTCTGGTGGGTTCACGAGGGCGTTCCATGTCGGCTCAAGAACGCGGGCTTGCCCGTCTCATGCTTAGGCTTCCCGCGTTCCGCAATCGCTTCGGGCAAATGCAAGTCCTGCAATTTCGCGGCCTCTGCGAGGAGTACGACGTCGTCTGGGAGGTGATCACCCGGTGGTCCCAGGATCAACGCTGCGTGATGTTTAGCTTAGACGATTACTGCCGCCTCGCGACCTCGATCGAGAGCGATGCCATCGCGATGGCCGAGGCTGTTCCGGATCCCGGCACCATCGGCATCCTTGGAGTGTGACAGCCAGGGCCCGCCAACGCCAGGATGGTGCGGGCGCTTGATGAGGTGAGGCCGCGGCGATCGCCCACCAGGCTCTCCGCGACGAAAAGCCTTCGCCTCGTCATTGCCGCCACGGACGGACCGGAGATCAACGCAGCCAGGCACATCTTTCGGAGGGGCAAGGCATGATCCTGTCC
>NZ_JBFTZN010000416.1:0-3466 GCF_056406775.1 Allobosea sp. P1_A7 | reverse complement strand
GGACGGCACGCAGTTACGCTTTCCTTCTGTCGGGCTATACGGCTGCGATCATCGCCTTTCCGTCCGTCTCGGATCCCGGCAGCATCTTCGACACCGCGATCGCGCGCGTTCAGGAAATCTCGCTGGGCATCATCTGCGCTGCGGTCATCTCCGGGACGGTATTCCCGCAGAGCAGCGGCACGGTCATCTCCGAGCGGCTCGATTACTGGCTCGCGACCGCGGCCAAGCTGTCGCGGGAGGCCCTCGCCGGCAGCGGGGTCGGCCAGGAGCAGCATTTGCAGCGGCTCCTGAGGGAAGCAGTCGAGATCGAAGCCATGGAGAGCCACCTCGATCATGACCGGCTGACCGACATCGAGGCCGCGCGTGGATTGCGCATTCTCCGGCGGCACATGCTGATGCTCGTGCCGATCCTTGCCTCGATCAACGACCGGATCGCGGCACTCGGTCCCCGGTTGCGCGACGATGAACCCGATCTCGCCCGGCTCTTCGAGCGCCTGTCTGCATGGATCGCCGACGACGGCTCCGTCACGCAACCGACGCTCGAACTGTCGTTGGAGATCGAGGCCCGTCGCCTTGGGCTCTCCACCGACTCGAGCTGGGACCAGGTCCTGATCGTCAGTCTGCTGATCCGCCTGCTGGAACTCGCCGATCTCTTGCAGGACTGCCGCTTGCTCCGCTCCGCGATCGACGAAGGCCGGGATCCCTCCCGTGTCACCCTTCGGTTCGATCCGGAGGCAGGGGCCGAGGTCGCCCGGCATCGCGATCCCATGCTCGCCATCTGGTCGGCAGCCGCCACGGCCATAGCAATCCTGCTTTGCTGCGCATTCTGGATCGGCACCGGTTGGCACGATGGCGCCTCCGCCCCGATGATGGCTGCGGTGGCATGCTCGATCTTCGCCTCCCGGGACGACCCGGCGATCGGCATGCGCAGTTTCGGGGGATGGGCGGTCGTCGCCATCATCGTCGCCGGAATTTACCTGTTCGCGTTGCTCCCGCGGATCTCGGACATCGAGGTGGTCGTCGTGGCCCTGGCGCCGACGCTCGTCTTGTTCGGTTATCTGATCGCGCGGCCCTCGACGACGGCGATAGGCACCGCGCTCGCCGTCAACTTCGCGACGATGCTGGCGCTGCAATCCACCTATCAGGCGGACTTCGCGGCGTTCGTCAATTCGGCGATCGCCTTCGTGTTGGGCATATCCGCCGCCATTGCGGTGATGCGGACGCTGCGCTCGATCCGCACGGAATGGATCGTGGCTCGCCTCCTGCGGAAGGGCTGGGTCGCGCTCGCCCTGGCGGCGGAACATCGCGGTAAGCGCGACCGGGCCAATTTCGTCGGTGCCATGCTCGCCCGCCTCGACCAGCTCGTGCAGCGGCTCGCCGCCATTCCTGAAATCGAGCGACGCGACGTCGAGAACCTCGGCCAATTGCGGGTCGGTCTCAACATCATCGACCTGCGCCGCGCGCGTCATCAGCTCTCGGAGAACACCGTCCGGGCGATCGACGGCTTGCTCGACAGGCTGGCCGCCACGTTCCGCGCCTATCCGGGAGGGGCGATGCCCGAGAGCCTGCTCGCCGATATCGACACCACATTGACCGCAGTCGTCGACGATCCCGGTGCCGGGGCCAAGGAAGACGCCCTGATCGGGCTTGTCGGCATCAGGCGCGGATTGTTCCCGCAAGCACCGCCCTATATGCCTCAGTCCCCGGTGATCGCGATGCAACTCGCATGAGAACGGACCTCGACATCTTCGGCGTCTATGTTCCCTCGCTGCTGCTGGGGTTCGTGATCGCGTATGTCCTGTCGGCGCTGCTCTCGCGGTTGTTCCGCCGGATCGGCCTCTATCAACACGTCTGGCATCGGGCGTTGTTCGATCTGGCCGTCTTCGCCTGCCTCCTTGGCATGGTCGTCTTTCTCTCTTCGGGGATTCTGGCGTGAAAGACCTGCTTGCGTCATACGGCCGCTACGCGATCACGGGCATCGCCGTACTCGCTGCCATCGTGGTGGGACACTGGCTCTGGGGCTACTACATGGACGCCCCCTGGACGCGGGATGGTCGTGTCCGAGCCGATATCGTGGTGGTGGCGCCCGACGTATCGGGTTTCGTGACCGAGGTTCTCGTCCGCGACAACCAGCCGGTCAAACGCGGCGACCCGCTGTTTCGGATCGACCGCGCGCGGTTCGAGCTGGCGCGGCAACAGGCCGAAGCCGTTGTCGCCGGCCGGAAGGCGTCGCTGGAACAGGCGAACCTCGACTTCGACCGCTATCACACGTTGAGCGCCGACGCTGTGTCCCGGCAGCGGCAGGAGGAGGTGCGGGCGACACAGCTCGTGGCCAAGGCGGCCCATSAACAGGCCGGGGCCGATCTCGGTGTCGCCCAGCTCAATCTCGACCGCAGCGAGGTACGCGCCTCCGTCAACGGCGTCATCACCAATATGGACCTGCGTCCGGGCAGTTTCGTCAGCACCGGCAAGGGCGTCATGGCGCTGGTCGATACCGATACGTTGCGCGTAGAGGGCTATTTCGAGGAGACGAGGCTCTCGCGCATCCATGTCGGCGATCCGGCTTCGATCCTCCTGATGGGCGACGGCACCCGCCTGACCGGTCGCGTCGAAAGCATCGCGGCCGGCATCTACGATCGCGACCGCGGGGCGGGCAGCAATCTGCTCGCCGACGTCAATCCGACCTTCAACTGGGTGCGGCTGGCGCAGCGCGTGCCGGTGCGCATTGCACTCGACGAAGTCCCACCCGGCACGCTTCTCGTGTCGGGCCGAACCGCCACGGTCGAAATCCGCTCCGCGAGGTAGCTACCGTTTGATGCGGCATCGACGGGCCAGGACCGCGATGCTTCGGATGGTGCTCGTCTCACTGCCGCTGAGGCGGAGATGGGCGCCTATGTCTCGGCGGCGGCGCACCCGGCCGACGTGGCGTGGGTGGCCCTTGCATGAATTCCGCGGCCATCCCGTCGAGACCCCGCGCGGTCCTCGGCAGTAGAGAAGAGCCGCATCGTGCCGGAAGGCGTGCGCGGCGATCGGAGCATCGCCGAGCACTGTCGGCGCGAGACATGCTCTGCGAGCGAACCCGAGGTTCGTCTCGCCGCGTGTTGGTCCGCCAATGTGATCAAGCGCATTTAAGCCAGAAGCGGGAAGGGCGATAACTCTCGGTATCGGATTATCGGAAGGACCAGACCGATGGCCTTCAGGACCGCGTTCGCGCATCAGGACAACACGCGAGACGTCAGTGTCTCGATCATGTCTCTCATCCCTGCCTTTGTTGCCGTCGGCTCGCTTGTCGGTGACATGTCTCTCATGGCTCCGGGCATGCTTCACATGTTGCCGAGTGGTTGCTTGGCCTCATTCTGCGGTATTTCTACTTCTCTGTTCCTTGCGTCTCGTGACATGGATTTAGATTGTATCTCGAGGTGTTTTAGTTTCGAGGTCGGTTATTTTATGAAGCCAATCCGAAGAC
>NZ_JBFTZN010000415.1:0-3474 GCF_056406775.1 Allobosea sp. P1_A7 | reverse complement strand
GCTATGTCGCGCTGGGCAATGCGTTGCTGCGCCGGCTTGCCCGCGAGCGCGACGCGATCCTGAACGGAAGCGCCGCCCCCTTTGCCGACACCCCGCCCTGGCTCGCCGAAAGCTGGCGCAGCGCCTATGGCGATGAAACGGCCGCCGCCATCGCAGCAAGCCACGCCGACGAGCCGCCGCTCGATCTGAGCGTGAAGGGTGACGCCGAAGGCTGGGCCGAGAAACTCGGCGGCATCGTGCTGCCGACCGGATCGGTGCGTCTGCGCGAACGCTCGCCGGTGCCGAGCCTGCCTGGCTTCGCGGAAGGCGAATGGTGGGTGCAGGACGCGGCCGCCGCACTGCCGGCGCTGCTGCTGGCGCCCAAGCCGGGCGAACGCATCGCCGATCTCTGCGCCGCCCCGGGCGGAAAGACGGCACAGCTCGCGGCAGCCGGCGCCGCCGTCACCGCAGTCGATCGTTCGGCGCCGCGCTTGCGCCGCCTGCGCGCCAATCTGGAACGGCTCGGGCTCACGGCCGAGATCCTGGCGACCGACGCCGCAAACTGGCAGGCCGAGCCGTTCGACGCGGTTCTGCTCGACGCCCCCTGCAGCGCCACGGGCACGATCCGCCGCCATCCCGATGTCGCCTGGACGAAGACACCCGAGGATCGCGACAAGCTCGCCGCACTCCAGGCCCGGCTGCTCGACGCGGCGGCGCGCCTGACGCGGCCCGGCGGCCGCCTGGTCTACTGCACCTGTTCGCTTGAACCGGAAGAGGGCGAGAACCAGATCGACGCCTTCCTCGCCGCGAACCCGGATTTTGCGCGCGTGCCGATCAAGCCCGAGGAAATCGGCGGCCTCCCTGAGGCGATCAACGCCGCCGGCGACCTTCGTACCTTGCCGCATCAGCTTCGCGGCGAAAGCCCGCGGCTCTCAGGATGGACAGGATTTTACGCAAGCCGTCTGATCAGGCTATGACGAAACCGGGATTCGCAGGGCGCGACCACGTCCTCCGGGACGATTCGCATCGGGACGGGGTGAGCGGGGGCATTGAACGGCTGGACTGAGCGTAGGGGGCTTGCCCAGGCGGCGATCGGTCGGGCTGCGCGGCGTACGCGTGGCCAGTTCGTCGGCGCCGCGCGGAAGCTCTGGCCTTTCGGCCATGTCCAGGCCACCCGTCTGCTCTTTGCTCCGCATGATTTGCGCACCGCCGATCCGACTACGGCCGGCGATATCTATTCCGGGTATTATGCTTTCGCCGGACGCACGCTGAGAACCCATGGCGAATCGCCCTTCGACTGCCAGCCGCCGAGCGAGGGCTGGTCCGAGGCCCTGTACGGCTTCTCCTGGCTTCGGCACATGCGCGCCGCCGATACCGCGATCGCCCGCGCCAATGCGCGCGCGCTGGTCGACGAGTTCATCGACAGGCGGCACGACCGCAGCGAGATCGCAAGGCAGCCGGCTGTCGCCGCGCGTCGACTGATCTCCTTCCTGTCGCATTCGCCGCTCCTTCTCGAGGGCGCAGATCACGCTTTCTACGAGCGCTTCATCCGCCATGTCGGGCGGCTGACGGAGCGGCTGACGCTGACGCTGTCCGGCGCGGTCGATGGCGCAGCGCGGCTGCAATGCCTGATCGCAGTGACCTTCGCCGCGATCAGCCTCGACGGCCAGGAGCGCCGGCTGAGGCGCGCCGAGGCCGCCCTGTCCGACGAGCTCGACGTCCAGATCCTGCCCGATGGCGGCCATCTCAGCCGCAATCCGCGGCTGATCATCGAGTTGCTGCTCGATCTCCTGCCCCTGCGCGAGACATTCGTCGCGCGCGGGCTCGAACCTCCGCGCAGTGTCCTCATGGCGATCGAGCGGATGATGCCGCATCTGCGGCTGTTCCGGCATGGCGACGGCTCGCTCGCCCTCTTCAACGGCATGGGCATTACCCCGCCCGATCTGATGGCTACGCTCGCGGCCTATGACGACGCCCGCGCGCGGCCGATCGAGCATGCCGCCTATTCCGGCTATGATCGGCTCGGCGCCGGCCGCAGCACCGTGGTGGTCGATGCCGGCGCGGCGCCGCGAGGGGCCAACTCGGTCGAGGCCCATGCAGGTTGCCTGTCCTTCGAGTTCTCAAGCGGCAGCCAGCGCATCATCGTCAATTGCGGCGCCAGCCGTTTCGGACCGCCCGAGCTCCGCTTGGCCGCGCGTAGCACCGCAGCCCATTCCACGGTGATCCTGGCGGAGCGCTCCAGCGCCTCCTTCGGCCTCGTACTCGGTGAACACCGCATCATCGCCGGCCCCTCCGACGTGCGCGTCGCGCGGCAGGACAGCGAGGCAGGCCATGAATGGGTCGCGAGCCATGATGGCTACCACCGCAATCTCGGCGCCCTGCACACCCGCCGCCTGCTGCTCAGCAATGACGGCACGACGCTGACAGGCGAAGACGAGATCGCCCTGCCCAAGGGAACCGAAACCCTGCCGGCCGTGGCACGCTTCCATCTGCACCCCGGTATCCGAACGAGCCTGATCCGCGAGGGCGAAGGCGCCCTGCTCGCGCTGCCATCCGGCGAAGTCTGGGAGTTCGAAGCCTCCGGCCTTGCCGTCACGATCGAGGAAAGCATCTTCCTCGCCGCAGCCGACGGCAAACGGAGAACCGAGCAGTTGACGATCAGCTTCGACGCTGCCGTGACGCCGCAAGTCACCTGGCGCTTGACCCGCGTCGGCACGGCACCGCGGGCAACGCGGTCGCATGAACGGGGCGGACCCGAGGCACAACTGCCGCTTTGACGGCGGGACGCCGCTCCGGACACCGCCCTYTGCATCCAGGGCCCGGCATGATACGGCCCCGCCAAGCCGCCTTCATTGCACTGCACACCGGATTGTCCCGATGCCGACTGAGCTTCGCCGCGTCGAACGCGCCCTTCTTTCCGTCTCCGACAAGACGGGGCTGATCGAATTCGCGCGCGCCCTTCACCGTCTTGGCATCGCGCTGGTTTCGACCGGCGGCACCGCCAAGGCGATCGCCGAGGCCGGCCTGCCCGTCACCGATGTCTCCGATCTCACCGGTTTCCCGGAAATGATGGACGGTCGCGTCAAGACGCTGCACCCCAAGGTGCATGGCGGCCTTCTCGCCATCCGCTCGCATCCCGAGCATCAGGCCTCGATGCTCGGCCACGGCATCGCGCCGATCGACCTGCTCGTCGTCAATCTCTATCCGTTCGAAGCAACCGTCGCCGCCGGCCGCGCCTATGACGACTGCATCGAGAACATCGATATCGGCGGCCCCGCGATGATCCGCGCCGCCGCCAAGAACCACAACGACGTTGCCGTCGTGGTGGACGCGTCGGACTATGCCGCCGTCCTTGGGGAACTCGAGAGCCAGAAGGGCGCGACCACGCTGACGCTGCGCCGCAAGCTCGCCCAGAAGGCCTATGCCCGCACCGCCGCCTATGACGCCGCGATCTCGAACTGGTTCGCCAACGAGCTGGCGGAGACATCCCCGGCC
>NZ_JBFTZN010000414.1:0-3474 GCF_056406775.1 Allobosea sp. P1_A7 | reverse complement strand
CATCTCCTATGGCAACACGATCAAGAAGGAGCGCGACGTCGCGCGCGCCTTGGAGCTCGGCGTGCGCTTGTTCGCCGTCGATTGCGTAGCCGAGGTCGACAAGATCGCCCGTTCCGCCGCCCTCACCGCGGTCAAGGACGCGCGCATTTTCTGCCGCATCCTCTGCGACGGCGCCGGCGCCGACTGGCCGCTCTCGCGCAAGTTCGGCTGCGTGCCCGAAATGGCCGCGGACGTGCTTGAGCATGGCCATCGTCTTGGCCTGGGCGCCTATGGCATCTCGTTCCATGTCGGCTCGCAGCAGGCGAATGTGAACGCCTGGGATTCCGCTCTGGCCTCGGCCTCGGCGGTGTTCAAGGAATGCGCCACCCGTGGCATGTCGCTGTCGATGGTCAATCTCGGCGGTGGCTTCCCGGCGCGCTACCTGCGTCCGATCCCGGGCGTTCCGGCCTATGGCGATGCGATCTTCCGGGCGCTGTCGAAGCATTTCGGCAACCAGCTTCCGGAGACGATCATCGAGCCGGGCCGCGGCATGGTCGGCGAAGCCGGCATGATCGAGGCCGAGGTCGTGCTTGTCTCGAAGAAGAGCGAGGACGATCAGGTTCGCTGGGTCTATCTCGACATCGGCAAGTTCAGCGGTCTCGCCGAGACCATGGACGAGGCGATCCGCTATCCGATCCGCACCCCGCGCGACGGTGACGCGACCGTGCCGAGCGTCCTGGCCGGCCCGACCTGCGACTCGGTCGACGTCATGTACGAGAAGACCCCGTACATGCTGCCATTCAGCCTGGAGATCGGCGATCGCGTGCTGATCGAGGGCACCGGTGCTTATACGACGACCTATTCGGCCGTCGCCTTCAACGGCTTCCCGCCGCTGAAGCAATACGTCATCTGACGTTCCGGCTCCGGCTCCAGCCGGCGCCGCCCCCCAAATCATTCTGTTTGGCCGCGTTCGCGCGCGGCGCCGGGAAGGTCTGCGCTCTTGCGCAGGCGCTCCGGCCGGAGGTGCGTCATGATCACGATCCGCGAGGAAACCGCGTTCGACATCCAGGCCCGTGAGGCCCTGCTCGACCGTTGCTTCGGCGAGCGCCGTTTCGCCAAGACCAGCGAACGCCTGCGCGAAGGCCGGATGCCGGCCGCCGGGCTGGCGCTGGTCGCGGAGCGCGACGGCGCAGTCGTGGCAACCGTCAGGCTCTGGAACATCGATGCCGGCGGCCATGATGCGCTGCTGCTCGGGCCGCTCGCCGTCTCCCCGGATCTGCACGGCGAGGGGCTCGGCAAGACGATGATGCGCGAGGCGATCTGGCGCGCCGCCTGCCATGGCCACGGCGCTGTGCTGTTGGTCGGCGATGCGCCCTATTACGCTCGGTTTGGCTTCTCGGCCGAGCCGATGCGCGATCTTGCCATGCCTGGCCCGGTCGAGCGCGAGCGCTTCCTCGGCCTCGAACTGCGCCCCGGCGCGCTCGCGGGCGCCGCCGGCGTCCTGTCCGCAACGGGGCGCCTGATCGAGCCCCTGCCTGCCGCGGCGCTCGCAGCCTGATCGCGAGCGTCACCGCGGCGTCATCCGCACCGGGTTGTCCTCAGCGTCGTCGGGGTCGGAATCGACCCTGGCGGCGCAAAAATGGCGTTCCGGATTGACGAGCGCGGCCGCTCTCCATACGAGCCCGCGAAAGATTTACCCCCGTTCCACCCCAACCAAGGAAACATCATGACTCATTGGCCCGTCCACGGCACCATCACCGGACCGATCGTAATGATCGGGTTCGGCTCCATCGGACGCGGAACACTGCCGTTGATCGAGCGGCATTTCGAATACGACCGCAGCCGCTTCGTCGTCATCGACCCGCATGACACCAACCGTGCCCTCCTCGACGAGCGCGGCATCCGCTTCATCCAGGAAGCGGTGACCCCCGAGAACTACAAGAGCCTGCTGCAGCCCCTTCTTACCGAAGGCGGTGGCCAGGGCTTCTGCGTCAACCTGTCGGTCGACACCGGCTCGCTCGACATCATGCAATTCTGCTCCGAGCTTGGCGCACTCTATATCGACACCGTCAACGAGCCTTGGCTCGGCTTCTATTTCGACCACAGCAAGGGTCCCGAGGCCCGCTCGAACTATGCGCTGCGCGAAGCCACCATGGCTGCCAAGCGCGCGCGTCCGGCCGGCACCACCACGGCGGTCTCCTGCTGCGGCGCCAATCCCGGCATGGTCTCATGGTTCGTCAAGCAGGGCCTGCTCAACGTCGCGGCCGATCTCGGCCTCCAGACCCCCGAACCGAAGAACCGCGCCGAATGGGGCGCCCTGATGCAGCAGGTTGGCGTCAAGGGTATCCATATCGCCGAGCGCGACACCCAGCGTGCCAAGCATCCCAAGCCGCGCGATGTCTTCGTCAACACCTGGTCGGTCGAGGGTTTCGTCTCGGAAGGCCAGCAGCCGGCGGAGCTCGGCTGGGGCACGCATGAGCGCTGGATGCCAGAGAACGGTCGCACGCATGAGGCTGGCTGCCAGTCGGCGATCTATCTGCTCCAGGCCGGGGCCGAGACGCGCGTGCGGAGCTGGTGCCCGACGCCCGGCCCGCAATACGGCTTCCTGGTGACGCATAACGAGGCGATCTCGCTCTCCGATTACTTCACGGTGCGCGACGAGGCCGGCAACCCCACCTATCGGCCGACCTGCCACTATGCTTATCACCCGGCCAATGACGCCGTGCTTTCGTTGCATGAGATGTTCGGTAGCGCCGGCAAGGTGCAGGAGAAGCAGCACATCCTCGAGGAGAGCGAAATCGTCGATGGCATCGACGAACTCGGCGTACTGCTTTATGGCCACGGCAAGAATGCCTACTGGTTCGGCTCGCAGCTCTCCGTGGAAGAGACCCGCCGGATTGCGCCTTATCAGAACGCCACGGGCCTCCAGGTGACCTCCGCCGTGCTTGCCGGCATGGTCTGGGCGCTGGAGAACCCGAAGGCCGGCATCGTCGAATCCGATGAGCTCGATTTCCGTCGCTGCCTGGAAGTGCAGTTGCCCTATCTCGGCCCGGTGGTCGGGACCTATACCGACTGGACGCCGCTGCAGGGCCGCCCGGGCTTCTTCCCGGAGGATATCGACACCAGCGATCCCTGGCAGTTCCGGAACATTCTGGTCCGCTGACGCCTACCATCCTCGGGACGCCTCGCACCGGCCCGAGGGTCTCCGGCCCCCGTTGCACCGCCTGAAGCAAGGCAGCACGCACCAAACAAAAAGATCGGGTTGTTGGGGCTCCGGCCGCCCGTTGATACGGGATGACGGAGAGCGGTCTTCCGGTCAGGCTCCATCGATCCAACCGGTCAGGAGGGCCTGCCATGGAGCTGTTCGTCGGTCTTGATGTGTCTGTTCGCACCACCAGCGTCTGCGTCATGGATGCGGGCGGCAAGCTGATCCGGGAGAGCAAGGTCGAGAGCGAGCCGGAGGCGATCGGCGAGCTGCTTCATGCGATCGGCGGG
>NZ_JBFTZN010000413.1:0-3495 GCF_056406775.1 Allobosea sp. P1_A7 | reverse complement strand
CTATGGTCTCATGCACCAGCGCCAGTGTCAGCACGTCGCCGAGCTTGAGCCCAAGCGCTGCATTCCCTGCACGCCGACCATTCACGCGGACATGGCCGTCATCCACCAGACGCACAGCGACCGAGCGCGTCTTGGAGAAACGCGCGAACCAGAGCCACTTGTCGAGACGCTGGCGATCTTCCCGCAAGGACAGCCTTTCCGCTCAGCCCCAGGTCAGTTGAGCCCCATGTCAGGTCTTGCGCCCGCCGCCCTCGAGTTGGGCCTTGAGAGCCGCAAGCTTGGCAAAGGGCGAATCCGGATCAGGCTCGCGCTCGGCCGGACGCGGCTTTGACGCCTGCTGGAAACGCTCGTTGCCCCGCTCCTCGCGGCGTGGGCCACCTGGGCGTCCATCGCGCTTGAAGTCCGGCCGCGGGCCACGCCCCTGCTCGGGGCGGCCATTGCGCTGCGGCCGGCCGCTGCGCTTCTGATCACCCTCGCGCGGCTGCGCATCCTGTCGGGGAGCATCACCTTGAGACGCATTGGCGGCAGCCGGACGGCCACGATCGCCCTGGCGGCGACGCTCGTCGGGCCGGCCGTCACGGTTCGGACGTTCACCACGCCCTGCGCCAGGCTGACGCTCGCCCTGAGCGCCGTCGCGGCGACCGCGCCCGGCATGCTCCGGCCTGCGCCCACCCTGGTGACGATGCGGCCGCCAGACCTCGATTTCCTGCACCTCGGTCGCAGCAACCACATCAACCGCTGCCTCAGGGGCAAGAGCTTCCGCGGCAAGCGTCTCGGAGACAGGTGTCTCGTCGGCAGGCGCCGGCAGAGCAGACATGGCATCGGCTGGCACCGGATGTGCGGCTTGCTCGAGCTCGGTCTCCGCCGCGATCGGGGCGTCGGCCGTTTCAGGCGCGGCAGCCTCCGAAGAGGCAGCCTCGGCGGTCTCGATGTCAGTAGCGGCCAAAGGCTCGTCGACAATACCGGCGCCGGCCTCATCGGCCACCACCGCCGGATCGGCCTCGTGCCCAGCCGGGACGTCCGTAGTTTCCGCGGTCGGCGCGTCGGCAACCGGAGCGGTAGCCGCGACCGGTGGCTGCGCCAGCGGCACGGTGATCGCCGGTCCCGGACGCTTGGCCGAGACATAGCCGAGCGAGCGCAGGATCGAGGCGAAATCCTCGCCCGCACAACCGACCAGCGAGGTCATGGCACCGGTGACGACAAAACCGTCCTGATCGGCCGCGCCGGTGGGCGGCTGGCCCTGGGTCAGGCCCGGGCGATAGGCGATAGCCGGCCGGATCAGGTCAGCAAGCCGCTCGAGGATATCGACACGCACGGCGCGCTCGCCGCAGACGCGATAGCCGGCAGCACGGTAAAGGCCCTTCGGCACCGCCTTGTCGACGGCAAAGGATGTCCGACCCGAGGCTGCGAGATGGGCAATATCGTCGAGGCCCGACGTATCGGGCCCGCCATGCTTCAGCGCCCAGAGCTGGGCAGCCAGCGCACGTGGTGCCGGCTTCAGCAGGGCCGGGACGTAAAGATGAAAGGCTCCGAAGCGGATGCCGAGCTGACGGAGTGCCGCGCGGCCCTCCTGATCCAGCGTCTTCATCTCCTCGCCGACCTTGGCGCGCTCCAGCACGCCCAGCGACTCCCCGGCCTGATAGGCGATGCCGCGCGCGATACCGGTGACATTCTCGGCATTCTCGAGCAGCTGCAAGGCACCAAGCAGACGGGCGATGTGATTCTTGAGCCAGAGAGTGAGGCGCGCGTCGACCTGCTCGCGCGCCGGTCCGGTCAGGTGCTCCTCGACCAGCAGGCGCAGGCGCGGCTCCAGAACCTTGTCGCCGGCGACAAGCCGCGCGACCGGCTCACCGATCCAGCGCACCAGCCCGTCATGCGAAAGCACGAAGGCATCATCAGCCGCGAGCACGACACGCGCGGCGCGCGCTTCGATCTCGCTGGCAAGCGCCTTCATCGCGGCCATGTTCAAGGCTTTCGCCTCGGGCCCGCCAGCCTTGGGATCCGCCGTGAAGCGAAATCCCTGAAGCATCCCGACATGCTGTCCCTCGACGAGCACATCGCCCGTCGTGGTGACCTCAGCCTCCAACATTGCATTCTCCCGCAAACGACGCATCAGCACGCTCGTGCGCCGATCGACGAAACGGCTGGCTAGCCGCTCGTGCAAAGCGTCCGACAGCTTGTCCTCTACAAGACGCGCCACCCCCTGCCAATGCTCTGGATCAGGTAACCAGTCAGGACGGTTTGCGACATAGGTCCAAGTTCGGACCTGCGCAATGCGGGCAGACAGCGTGTCGATCTCGCCATCGGTCCGGTCAAGCGCATCGAGTTGGGCGCGATACCAGGCCGGATCGAGCCGTCCGTGGCGCATCAGGCGCAGATACAGCGTGGTGGCGAGATCAGCGTGCTGCATCGGCGCGATCTTGCGATAATCAGGTAGGCCACACACCTCCCAGAGCCGCTCGACTGCTGCACGGCCCTGCGCCAGCGGCCTGACATCGGCATCGCGGGCCAGAACCTCCAGCGTCGTCATGTCCTCTGCGATCAGCGCACGGGTCAGCCCCTGCTCGGTTGGCTGGACGTTCAGGCTGGCGATCAGCCCGTCGACGGAGCGCAGATCGAGATCGGAATTGCGCCATTGCAGCTGCCGCACCGATTCAAAACGATGATTCTCGATCGCCTCAACCAGTTCGGCGTCGAAGGGCGGGCAACGCCCGCTCGTGCCAAAGGTGCCGTCGCGCAGATGGCGGCCGGCGCGCCCGGCGACCTGGCCGAACTCCGCGGGGTTCAGCTTGCGGAAATGATGGCCGTCGAATTTCCGGTCCGACGCGAAGGCGATGTGATCGACATCGAGATTGAGCCCCATGCCGATGGCGTCCGTCGCGACGAGATAGTCAACGTCGCCCGACTGGTAGATCTCGACCTGGGCATTGCGCGTGCGCGGCGAGAGCGCGCCGAGCACGACGGCGGCTCCCCCCTTCTGCCGACGGATCAGTTCAGCGATCGCATAAACCTCCTCGACGGAGAAGGCGACGATCGCGCTGCGTCGTGGCAGGCGGGTGATCTTCTTGTCGCCGGCAAATGTGAGCTGCGACAGGCGTGGACGCGTGACGACGTTCACCCCGGGAATGAGCTGCTCGATCAGCGGCTTCATGGTGCCCGCGCCGATCAGCATCGTCTCGGCCCGTCCGCGCCGGTTCAGCAGGCGGTCGGTGAAGACGTGACCGCGGTCGAGGTCGGCCGCGAGTTGAATCTCGTCGATCGCGACGAAATCGACGGCGAGATCGCGCGGCATGGCCTCGACGGTGCAGACCCAGAAGCGGGGCCGCTGCGGCTTGATCTTTTCCTCGCCGGTGACCAGCGCCACCGCCTCGGGGCCGACCTTCTCGACCACGCGGCCATAGACCTCGCGCGCCAGCAGGCGCAACGGCAGGCCGATCATTCCGGTCGGGTGCGCCACCATCCGCTCGATCGCCAGATGCGTCTTGCCGGTATTGG
>NZ_JBFTZN010000412.1:0-3537 GCF_056406775.1 Allobosea sp. P1_A7 | reverse complement strand
GGGCAGTGATGTGCACTTGTCATGATAGGCCGTGACAAGCGCGATGCCGCGCGCGGCCCACTGGTCGTTCGCGGCGGCAGGCGACACCGCGCTCGCTGCGAGGGCCGTCGCCAGCAGGGATGGGATCAGTTTCATCGTGCTTGCTCCAGCGATGAAGTGGCGCTTAGGTTCAGTCGACGCGGATGCTGCCACGCGCGATCAGGTTGCGGAGGGCCTCGTACTGGTTATCCTCGCAAAATTCCCGCATCACGAAATTGCTGTCCCATTTCTGAGCGCAGCGGGTCTTGATCGCCGCGACCTTGTCCTGCGGCAACCGCGCGATGTCGGCGGCGCTGAACTCGCCCGAAAAGGCGTTGCTGGCGAGCCGCGCGAAGGCGACGGTGGCGAATAGGCGTTTCACCATGCTTGCTCTTTGGTGAAGGCCGGAATTGGAGCTTTTTTGCTCCGCACCTGGTCAGGATGCGCGGGCGGCAGGGCTGGAAAGCCTCAACAGGCGGGGCCTGCCCTCAACGGCACCAGCAGGACTGTTGCGCGGTCGCGTCTATGTGATGATGCCCCGGCGTTGGCGATCCGCTCAGCGGAAAAGAGGGTGCAGCCGAAAAAGCTTGGCCTTGATCTGTCCGGAGAACCTGACCGGGTCGCCGTTCCTATAGCCCGCCAAGGTCCGCTCCGTCACGATGCTGCGCGGCATGACAATTTGCGTGGCGTCGTCACGGGTCGCGGCGCGTGAGGCTGATGTCGCGGAGACTGCGAGGGTGATGGCCAGAAGTGCGGTAGCCGATTTCATCGTGCTTGCTCCATGGTAAGGGCACAGGGATGGCGCTCCACGGCACGCGGCGCATGGGCACGCAGGGTCAGCGCAGCTGGCGGCGGACGCGGTCCTTCTCGGCGGGGTCGGATTTAACCTTTACACCAACCGCCTTCTCAAGTTTTTCAGCCCGCAGGTCGTGGAACGAGACGACGAGGATCAGCGCAAGCCAGACGAGCACTGCGAGGGACCAACAGATGACGAGGAACTCCACGGTCTTGCTCCTTGGGGCTCCCCGCGCCTTAACATTCGTCGGCATGTAGGGCTTGTTGCATTCAGCCATGCCCTTGCGTATCGCCGCCATTCGTGGCGCGGCTGCGCGATGCCTGCCCATAGCGATTGATGATGCTGGGATGCGCTGCCTGCCGATGCTCGCGGCCATGCGGTCAAGGTGGCGGCGCGACGAAATGCCGTCCGCGATGCTCGCGAGCCGTTGCGCCGTGTGCCCCGTCTCGATGCCTGCCCACGTCGTCGTGACGCCGTGATGCCCGCCCCATGGCGCTGCGACGTGACGTGCGGCCCGTTGTGCTCGCTCTTCCGCCCGTGGTTTTCCTCGAAGACGGTGAGAGCTGGGTCCGCACGATAGACCGGAGATCAGCGTCGCCCTCTCGTCTGTATCCTGACCCAGGTGAAGGACACCGGCTTCCAGACCGTGCCCGACCAGTACCTCGACGGTCCCGGCGCTCGCGGCTGCCCCCCGATCGTTCTCGATAAAGACCCGGCCCAGGAGGCGCGGGAGCGGTTCCGAATGGGACAGACCCGAACAGATAGGAACAGCCGTGTCCGTAACTGGCAGGATCTCGCAAGAACGGAAGAACAGCCCGCGAACGACACCGGAACATCGCAAGGAGCGTGCCGCCATGTCTGACACGTTCACGCGCCTAAGAGCGCAGGCCCCGCTCGAGGTGATCGTCCATTTCAGCGAAGGCGAGGTCAAGGGGCTTGCCCTGATGTTCGGTGCGCTCGGCCCGACTGAGGCACGCTCGCCTTTGACCAGGGCGCTGTCCCGCGTCAGGGAGGAACTGAACATCGCCAAGTCCAGGCAGCGCAACAGGGAGAAGCGTGAGGGCAGGGATGTCTGACAACGCCACCCGTCTGCACAAGCTCTACGAAGCGTAAGGCAGCGCTGTCTCCCCGCGCGTTATCCGTTTCCTTTGTCTCCAGCCGAGGCTGCCAGCTTCCGAAGGTCTTGGGAGCGCGCAATCATCAAAGTCGCAACCCAACGCTCAAGCTGAGCAACCCGCGCTTCGATTGGGATGGGGCTTCGTTGGGCGGCATCCATCGCAAGCTGGGTCGCCTTTTCAATATTATCGGCCTCAGCGATCAACTCTTCCTCGGTCGCCTCCTCCGATAGGACGTTGATCATTTCCCACTTTTGGATTGCGCGCTATCTGTCCGCGGCGTGGTCGTCATCTCGCATCCGAGCCCGCGCGATCCGCCGCACAGGCGAGTTGCTTCAGCAGATCAACGGTAAGGGCAACCATCAGCCTACGCTCTCTGGACGGCCTTCAGGTCGAGTTCGGGCATGAGTTCGTAAGCGCCCTCGATGTCTGCCGCAGTGTAGACGACGTGGTCGAGCCCGCCGATGAGACTTAGGCGCCGGCATCGAGGCAACGCCGCGCCCATCATTCGTCCGGATCAAGTGAAATTAATTGCACATCAGCGTGGGAAAAAGGCCCCGTAGACGCCCCGATTGGGACGGGCGCTACGGGGTCTTAGTCGCCCGGCAAGGATCGCGTACCGGGAGGTTCGGAGATGGAGAAGTACCAGGCTCTCCGCTACTGCGGCTCCTGCCGTCGAAGCGGGTCGTGGCGGATGCTGTGCCACGCCCTATGCTGATCCCAGTAAGTAGCCTGGTCAAGAACACACGTTCCTGCCTTCCGTAAGAAGCGTCTGGCAGCAGCCCGGCACGGCCCAATACAAAAAAGGGGCATTGTCACGGGAAGGGTGCGATCTGAGCCCGCCACGGTAGGGTAGGGGGATGCAGCCGATTTCCTACGCCCGTCATCAGTTCCCGCCCGAGATTATCCGGCACGCCGTGTGACTCTATCTGCGGTTCATCTTGAGCTATCGCGATGTCGAGGAGCTGCTGGCGGAGCGCGGCCTCGACATCTCGTACGAGACGATCCGGCGATGGGTACTCAAATTTGGATGCAGTTATGCCCGCAACCTGCGCCGGCTGCGGCCCCAACCGGCAAACACCTGGCACTTGGACGAGATGGTGATCCGCGTCCAGGGCCGGTCGCCTGTATCTATGGCGAGCCGTYGACAGCGAGGGCGAGATCCTCGACATGCTGGTGCAATCGAGACGGGACAAGGGTGCCGCCCTACGGCTGATGCGCAAACTGTTCAAAATACATGGTTTTACTCCCAAAGTGCTGGTGACGGACAAATTGCGCTCCTACGAGGCGGCACGGCGAGACCGGGGGCTCTCGGCGCGCCATGAGCAAGGCCTGCGCCGAAACAATCGGGCGGAGAACTCACACCAGCTAATCCGACGACGTGAGCGCAAGATGCAGCGCTTCAAGTCGCCAATGTCGGCGCAGCGATTTCTCTCCGTTCATGCTGTCGTCCATAATATCTTCAACCTCGAGCGCCATCTGATCTCCCGACCGACGCTGCGCCTCTTCCGAGCCGCGGCCGCGCAGCAGTGGCAAAACGCGACCACCGCCGCGTAAGTACAGCATTGCACAGAGCACAGAGCGAAATCCGGCTCGTCGAGTTTCCCG
>NZ_JBFTZN010000411.1:0-3552 GCF_056406775.1 Allobosea sp. P1_A7 | reverse complement strand
CGACCGGATCGTTCAGAATGTCGATATTCGTATCCCGGCCAAAAACTTCGACCGCGATCGAATAGGCCTTTATGCGGTCGGCCCGGCCAGCGAGCGTCTGCTCAATCACATAGGTCAGAAACCGCCGCAGCCGATCGGGAGCGCTGAAATCGCGGCTTGCCAAAATGCAATGCAGTTGCGCGCGGATATCGGCTTCGCATGGCGCGGGCATCGGTTGGGAGCGCGAGGCATCAGGAACAAAACTCGATGTCGCTTGCCGATTCATGGGGTTAATTCTCCCGCCGATCAACCTAGGCACGCGCATGATGCTCAGATGGGGCGATCGCTGCAACCCCAATTTGAGGGTACTCGCTCAGATTTCAGAACTCCTATGGTCGCATCGCGCAATATTCGTGCAAAAATACTTGCCGAACGTCGAGCGAACTACGATGGCCCGCCGCAACAATAATGCGGTCGACGCTCAGGCTTGACGTTCCGTCCCGCCTTTGACGTTCCGTCTCAGATAGATGCTCGAATTTCGAACTAATTCCGCACCACTGGGCCAGCACAGTCGTCACCCGCCGTGTTGACGGACTCTTTTGATTTAATTGGGCCGATGTCTGAGAGGACGAGCGCCCATCGTTTCGAACGGGTGCTGATGTATACGGTGCGGGGGCACCGGCTTAATCCCCCCTTTCCCCATCGGAGTTATTTGCGCGACGTTGGTCGGCTGACAGGTCGACCTGCTCAGACAACAAAAGGATGATTGGGGGGCTGGATTCGGGTCATGACGCTCGCGAGAAGACCGAATTCGATCGATCGAGACGTGGGTTCGCGCTTGCGAGCGCGAAGGCAGCTCATTGGCCTCAGCCAGTCACAACTAGCGGAGCAGTTGGGCATCACGTTTCAACAGGTCCAGAAATACGAAAGCGGATCGAATCGGCTCAGCGCGAGCCGTCTTCAGCTCATCGCGAACATCCTTGAGGTCCCGGTGGGTTACTTTTTTGAAGCGGCGGCGATTGAAAGCATCGCGCCGCTGGAACGCTTACGGGAAGATCGTGCCGCCGATATCGCTGACTTGCTCTCGACCAGCGAAGGAATTCGTCTCGTCAAGGCCTTCTTGAAGGCCGAAAGCACGGCGAAGCGCCAGCGGATCGTTGCCATGGTTGAAGGCATGGTGAATGCCGATCCTGCCGGGAGCAGCGATGAGATCGGGCCATCTCAGGGATAGCGCAAGTACAATCGGAACTGCAGCGCGCGCGATGACCGAAGCTGAGAATAAATGACGTATCGTAATGTAGGCCGGCGCGTACGGTCTCGTCTTATCGTGGCGCATCGTCGCGATGTCGCTGGTTAACCAATCTCTGCCGCTCCGAACGGGCAGGTGAAAATCACAGTCGACGAGCCGATATACGTGTGCTTACATCGCTTCGATACAAGATCTTGGTCTGACAACGTACATTATGAATGCTGAATATTATGCGATTCGATACGCTATCCGCCAACTCAGGGGTTATTGGCATGGCGATCTCAAGGAAGAGCGGATGTTCTCACGAATTTCCGGAATCGCACCCGGTAAACCGGCGGAATTACAAATGGTTTCGGCCCGATGGAGACGATGAAGATAGTTTTGGCCGAGGGATTATTTGGGGAGCTGCCATATCATTCTTGCTCTGGGGAGGGATGACGTTGGTTTGGTTCACTATCTTTCGATGACTGCACCGCATGCGTGATTTATCGCGCATGAGCACTCAGCAAGAGCATCGATGGCCTGAACTGGAGTGACTTCCCCAGCAGGGATGGACAACACGCCTGGCCGAGGGCCAGGCGTAAACCGAAGTTTCTGAGTTGGGTGCAGCACCCAGTCAGTTGCGCCGCTCCTCACGCCGGTGGGTGCGTCCGGTGCGCCGCGTGTCACGCCGCTCCCCGCGCCCCGTACGCCTGTCCCCACGCCGCTCCATGCCGGAGGTCTGGGCCTGAGAATTCGAGGCCGTCAGGATCGTAGCAGCCGCAGCAACACCGAGAGCGGCTGCCGACCACAAGAAGGAAAGGGCATGTCGCCGAGAGATCATGTCCGAATTGAAGACTTCGCTCATGGGGAAGCTCCTCGGGATCTATGAACAGTCTTTGCCGCCCCCTGTCGCCCCAGATCACCATGATTGACGTAAGGCCACTTTTCGTCCGCCCGTGTCAATCAAAGCAGGCTGTTTATGGCCCCGTGTAGCGTCTGGCACAAGGTGATTCGCCTACCCTTGGCGTAACTGTTTCGCTTCGACCAATAATCGCCGCCCCGAATACAGCCGCCCTGTCTATCGACGTCACGAGAACTCCGACGGGTTGGCATTCGGGCGTCCGTGGAAATTGGGATGCTCCGGGCAGTCGAGATTTGGGGCCCATAGAGCGAAGTGATCAAAATATCGCAGTCCGGAACATTCGGCACTTCCTCGGCAAACGCCGCCGATTATTCGGGTTCTCTGTAGTTACTTGATATGGAACAGATTGACTGGCCTATCCCTGAATCGGAGAACACGATGCGATTAGGACTTGTATCCGCCGCCGTTCTTGCGACCTGCCTGGCGACGTCGGCCTTCTCTGCCGATCTCCCCAGCCGCCCGGAGCCGGCGCCGTTCGTCTACGTTCCCGTCTTCACCTGGACCGGATTTTACGTCGGTCTCAACGCCGGCGGCGGCTGGGCTGACTCGGGTAACATCACCGTTACCGGGCCCACGGCTGGTTCTTCCGGAATTCTGGGCGGCAACGGCGGCGACGGCGCTTTCGTTGGCGGCGGCCAGATCGGCTACAACTGGCAATCCGGCGCCTGGGTCTACGGTCTCGAGACCGATATCCAGTATGTCGGTTCGAGCGGCAATGCCTCCTGGGGGCAGTACACCTGGTGGGCAGGCAGAGGCGGCGGTGACGGCGGCTATTTCGGCACCGTACGCGCCCGCATCGGCTACGCCTTCGATCGGACGCTGGTCTACATCACCGGCGGTCTGGCCTATGGCGGCCTGAACAGCAACCCGCTGACCGGCAACACGACTAGCAAYGCCGGCTGGACCATCGGYGGCGGTGTYGAATACGCCTTCACCAATAACTGGACGGTCAAGCTCGAAGGTCTCTACGTCGATACCGGCGAGGGCCGACAGACCCGGGTCTTCGAAAACCCCGCGGGCGGCGTGCTCCCGGCCGGAACCTACACGGCAACCACCAGCGGCGGCGGTGGCGGCGGGATCGTTCGCGTTGGCGTGAACTACAAGTTCTGACGCGCGGCGAATGGAACTCCTGCGGTCCTGCTGGAAATAGGCGGGACCGCTGGAGGTCGTTGCAGCGGGCATCGCGTAGGAAGGTCGCCCGCTGTTTTAACCAAACGTTGCTACGGAGCAGTTTCTACCAAGAACGTAGCAACGATATTCAAGGATCAACAGATGAAGAAGTCGGCTATTCTTGTCGTTTCGCTTGCTTTGCTTGCCGTTGGCGGTTGCGTTGGGTTTGGCAAGGGCAAGGGCAAGGCGCCCCCGCCGGTTGCAACGCCCAAGGGCAAGGGCAAGGCGCCCCCGCCGGTTGCAACGCCTA
>NZ_JBFTZN010000410.1:0-3556 GCF_056406775.1 Allobosea sp. P1_A7 | reverse complement strand
GAAGAGCGCCGCGATATCGGCATCCAGCCCATCCTGCTTGCCGGCGCTGGTGACGAAGCCCCAGGGCGGATTGTCGCCCTGGATGCCCACGACCAGCTTGCCCTTCGCCTTGATCTCCGCCGGCGTCACCGCCAGCGCAGGCCGCAGCAGCAGGCCGGGCGCCGCAAGCCCGACCGCGCCGGCCAACAGAGCCTGACGGCGGTTGAGCAATCCCTTGTTCGAAGATGTCATGTCTCACTCCCTTGGTTGATCTTGCTTGGTTGATCTTGCCTGGTTGAACTTGCCTGGCCGGAATTGGCGCGGTGTCTGTTGCCGGCCTCGTCAGCGTGTTGCCGCGGCAAACTGGCGTTCCAGCCGCGCGCCGAAGAGCGAGAGCGGCCAGCACATGACGAAGTACAGAGCCCCCACGATCCCGAAGACGAGGAGAGGCTGGAAGATCTGGTTCGAGATGATGTTGCCAGCCCGGGCCAGCTCGGTGAAACCGACGATGGCAGCCAGCGACGTTCCCTTGATCAGCTGCACCAGGAAGCCGATCGTCGCCGGCAGCGAGATGCGGATAGCCTGCGGCAGGACCACATCCTTCATCCGCGAGACATAGTTCAGGCTCAGCGCCTTGGCGGCCTCGGTCTGGCCCTTCGGCACGGCTTCGATTGAGCCACGCCAGATTTCGCCGAGATAGGCGCTGGCATGCAGCGTGAAGCCGATCGAGACGGCGACCCAGGAGTCGAGTTTCAACCCGATCAGCGCCAGTCCGTAATAGACCACGAAAAGCTGCATCAGCAGCGGCGTGCCCTGGAAGATGGCGATATAGCCTGAGGTTGCACGCTCCAGCAGCGGAATACCGGAGGTCCGCGCCAGAGCGACGCCGAGCCCGAAGATACCGCCCCCGACGAAGCCGATCACCGAAAGGAAGACCGTCCATTTCAGTCCGGTGAGGAGGAAGAGGAATTCGTTTGTACCCATGACGATCTCCTCACTTGACCGGATAGCTGAAATACCGACCGGAGATGAGCGCGAAGAAGCGCATCATCAGCCAGGATATGACGAGGTAGAACAGCGTCACCGTCCCGTAGACCTCGAAGCTGCGGAAGCTGTCCGACTCGATCCGTTGTGCGACTGAGGTCAGCTCATAGGCAGAGATCGCGGAGGCGACGCTGGTCGTCAGCGTCAGCAGCACGAACTGGCTGGTCAGTGAGGGAAAGATCGCGCGCAGCGCCGGCCGCAGAACGATCAGCCGGAAGACCTGCGCCTTGTGCAGGCCAAGCGCGAGACCGGCTTCGACCTGCCCCTTGCTGATCGACTGAACGCCGCCACGGATGATCTCGATGGCATAGGCGCCGCCATTGATGCCCAGCGCGATAATGGCCGTCGGCGTCGGGTCGAGCCGCACGCCCAGGAGCGGCAATGCGAAATAGATGAAATAGATCTGCACCAGGAAGGGCGTGTTCCGGATCAGCTCGACGAAAGCCATCACCAGCCAGCGCACCTGTTTGATCCGCGAGTCGCGCAGCACAACACCGCCGATGCCGATGACGATGGCCAGCACCATGCCGCCGAGCGCCAGGAACAGCGTTCCCAGACAGGCGGTCAGAAGGCTCGGCAACCCATCCAGTACAGGCGTGAAATCAAGCTTGTAGTTCATGGCGCTTCCCTGAGCGGCCGACCTTCTGAGTGGGTCGATCCGGTTCCCGTCTTTGGCGGTAGCGCCTCTGGGTGGGCGCCTTGAGTATGAGCGATCGTTCGGCTTGCGCGATCGCCTGTCGATGTTAAATGTACGAAACGGTTCAATTGGTCAAGTCAATTGAACTGAACGGTTCATTTACAGCCGCACAGTCGGCGCCGGGGTCTGTCCATGCTTGGAAGCCGCAAGACGAATGAGATGCCGGCCTCGCCGGCGCGGCCGGCTGGCACGCGAAAATCCGCGAGCTGGACCCAGGACCCCGACGGCGTTCGCCGCAATATCCTGGCGGTCGCGCGTGACGAGTTCGTCGAGAATGGGCTGAGTGGTGCGAGGGTCGACGAGATCGCGGCGAAGACCTCCACCAGCAAGCGGATGATCTACTATTATTTCGGCGACAAGGAGGGACTCTACCGGGCCGTGCTCGAGGAGGCCTATGCCCGGATCCGCAATTTCGAGCGCAGCCTCGATCTGGCTGCCCTGCCCCCGCGCGAAGCGATCGTGTCGCTGACGGGTTTCACCTTCGACTATCACGCCGACAATCCGGATTTCGTCCGCCTCGTCATGGTCGAGAACATCCACCATGCCCGGCATCTCCAGAGCTCTCCCAAGATCGCGGATCTCAACCTCTCGGTCATCGACATGATCGGCGAGGTCTATGAGCGCGGACTGCGCGAGGGAGTGTTTCGGGAGGGTCTCGACCCGATCGACATCCATCTGACGATCAGCGCGCTGAGTTTCTACAATGTCTCCAACCGGGCCAGCATCCAGCAGGTCTTCGGGCACGACATGGGGGCGCCGGAAGCCCGCGAGCGCCGACGGCTCAGCGCGATCGAGACCGTGCTTCGCATGCTCTGCCGCTGACCGCATGGCGCGCAGGGATCAGCTGGGCCCGACCAGGCCGGCCATAGCCTGGATCGCCAGTTCGTAACCGGCTGCGCCGAAGCCGATCAGGATGCCGGTCGCCGTCCGGGAGATCAGCGAATTGTGGTAGATGCTCTCTCGGGCATGCACGTTGGAAATGTGCAGCTCGATCTTCGGACCGTCGAACATCTTGAGGGCATCGAGCAACGCGATTGAGGTGAAGGTGTAGCCGGCCGGATTGATGATGATCCCGCACGCCTCGATGCGGGCCTGATGCACGCTCTCCACCAGCTCGCCCTCGAAATTCGTCTGGCGGAAGTCGATCTCGAAACCCAGCGTCCCGGCTTTCTCGATACAGCGCTGTCGAACCTCATCGAGCGTGGTCGTTCCGTAGATCGCGGGTTCGCGCTGGCCGAGCAGATTGAGATTGGGGCCGTTGAGGACGTAGATGCGATTGCTCATGTCGATATCCTTGGCGCCTCGTCGCGCATGCGCGGCAAGGCGCGTGCAGGCCGGAGTCAACGCGGCTGGCCTGCAGGCAAAATCTGAAGGAGCGAGCGAGCAGCGCGCTCAGCTTGCGGAGAAGGAGATGCCTTCGAGGCTGTCGGGGAACTTGTGGACGGGAACCTTCATCCACTTGTCGTAGACTTTCTGGAGCTCGCCATTCGCCCTGATCTTGTCGATAAAGGCGTTGAGGGCGGCGTTGATCTCCTTCTCGCCCTGCCGGGTGCAAGCGCCGTTGTAGAGGTTCTGGAATTCGAGCTTGTTCTCGAATTCGCCCGGCCGGGCCTGCTCGATACGCTGGATGTAGAAGATGTTGCCGCCAAGCGCCTGGACCTGGCCCGAGACCAGCGCCTGGATGCTGGGGGCATCRCCGTCRTAGCGCCGGATCGTCGTGCTGGCCGGCGCGTTCTTGGTGACCTGGGTATCCTGGGCTGCGCCCTTGGCCACGCCRATRGTGAACTTCGCCATGTCCTCRTTSGTCTTGATCACCGCCGATTTCGGCCCGATCAG
>NZ_JBFTZN010000409.1:0-3602 GCF_056406775.1 Allobosea sp. P1_A7 | reverse complement strand
ATGCGCTGCGGCGTTGACAGGAATCGTGCCGTTCCCGATAAATCCGGCATGGTCGAGACGGATACGCATATCGTTGCCCGCGCTGCCGGCATCCCAACAGGCGGGATGCGGGACAGCCGATCGCCGCGTTAACACACGCGTATCGCGCCCCTGCAGCCTCGCCGGAAACGGACGGGGCCTTTGTCACGCCTGTGCCTCGTCCCATCGGCTTGGATCATCGCATTCCCATCGATGATCCAAGCTTCTGTGATCGCATCGGCTTTGCCCCGAAAACCGCAATCCACTTTTCGGGCCGATGCCTTGGGATGGAGTGAAAGACTTGGCACAGAACATCTATGACAACCCCGAATTCTTCGCCGGCTACAGCCAGCTTCCCCGACAGGTTCATGGTCTGGCCGGCGCGCCGGAATGGCCGGCGATCCGCGCCATGCTGCCCGGCCTGACGGGCAAGCGCGTCGTCGATCTCGGCTGCGGCTTCGGCTGGTTTGCCCGGTGGGCGCGCGAGCACGGGGCCGGGTCCGKGCTCGGACTGGACGTCTCCGAGAAAATGATCGCCCGGGCGATCGCAGATACCAGCGACCCAGCGATAACGTACCGGATTGCCGATCTCGAGTTGCTGGACCTGCCCCCGGCTGCGTTCGACTTCGCCTTCAGCGCGCTCACCTTCCACTATATCGCGGATTTCGGGCGCCTGCTGCGCATGGTGCATCGCTCGCTTACGCCAAACTCGCAGTTCGTGTTCACGATCGAACACCCGATCTACATGGCAGCGACGCATCCGCGCTGGTGGACCGACGAGGACGGCCGCAAGACCTGGCCGGTGAACCGCTATGCGATCGAAGGTGAGCGCCGGACCAACTGGCTCACCGACGGCGTGCTCAAATATCACCGGACGTTAGCGACGACGCTCAACACCTTGATCGCAACGGGGTTCTCGATCCGCCAGGTCGAGGAATTTGCTCCCACAGCCGATCAGATCGCCGAGAACCCGGGCCTGGCGGAGGAATGCGAGCGGCCGATGATGCTGCTGATCTCCGCGGAGCGATCAGCGAGCGACTGATCGGCCGCGGCCATTCGCAGGACACTCTCGGCAACGGGGACGTTCCGTTGCCGAGAGGTTTGGTGGGGGAGCGCCTGGCACGACGCCGCGCGCTCTCCCCGCTAGCACGCAGTTGTAACGGGCATCGGCTGCGCCAAAAGCCGCAATCCACTTTTGGTCGCCGATGCTTCAGGGCCTGACATAGGTCCAGCCTTTCTCCTGCAATTCCATGACGCGCACGACGCCGGATTTGACCAGCGTCGCCTCGGGGATCAGGCCGATCTCCTTGTTTTCCGTCTTGCTCATGTTCTCCTGGGTGTTGCCGCAGGCCTTGAATGAGATCGACGGCGTGCTCGCCGTGATCGCCTTGATCCGTGCCTTCACCGGCGAGGTATCCTCACGCAGCATGTGCAGGCCGGGGCCGAAGGTGACGATCTCGATCTCCACCTTCTCGCCGAGGTCCTTGTAGTATTGCGCCACGTTCGTCGCGTTGTTGAGCGCGAGATTCATCGTCGCCGGCTCGTTGGTGTTGACCTGCAGGATGAGCTGGTGCGGCTTCTTTTCCGCCGCGGGTTTTGCGGTCTGCGCCGTCACCTGCTTCTTCGGCTGCGCCAGTGCCGGCGGCACGACGATCAGCAACGCTGCGAGGCCGGCCAGCGAGACCCTCATGGCCTTGGCATATCCAGTCATGGTCTTCATCTCCCGTGGTTTGCGACGACGTGGGCAATGGCTTGGGCGACGGCTCGGACGAGGACGACTTGAGCGCGGACGTTGGTCGCGGACGACTTGGGCAAGAAGGCCTGGGCAAGAAGGCTTGGCGAAGACTACGGGTTCCGCGGCCTGGCGATGGCGCCCGGCCAGTTGCAGGCTGAGGCGACCTTCTCCCTCACCCGCTTCAGCCCGCCGAGCGCAAAGGCGCCTTCATGGGCAGCGCCGACACGCGGAGCGAGACGAATGGCGAGGTCGCCCTCGTCCGGCAGCGCCAGCAGGAGCTGCGCGATATCGCCCTTGAAGGCGACGCCGGCGCCGAACGAGGGCTGCGCGGCCGCCGCTTGCACCGACTGGCCGTCGTTGACGCGGTAGGAGATGGAGTAGTCCGTGCCGCCCTTGGCGAGCGCCGGGCCTGTGACAACCAGCTCGGTGCGGCCGCCGCGGCAATGGATGGCGAGCTGGCTCAGCGCGCCGTCGGAACCGGCGCGGGCAGCCGCGGTGGCGGTGACGATCGGGCTATAGTTCACCGGCGAGGTGGTCTCGCTGAGGATCCAGTTGTCGCCGCCCGGCGCAGGTCGCTCCGCTGCCGGCTCCAGGCGCCGCGAGAGCTTGTCCAGGCATTCCAGCCGCTCGGCCGGCCCCATCAGGGAGCAGGAGCGCAGATGCGTCATCGGATCTTGCGCGGGAGCGGGCGTGGGACCGGGCATTCCTTGCGCCAGGGCGGCCCCGCTGGCGACCGCCATGGCGACGGAGAGCGCCAACGCCTTCATTGCAGCGCCCGCGGGGCGCGCGCCTGACGATCGAGCCATTGCTGCGCCGCCGAGAACCGCTCGAGCCCGGGCACGGTCGCGGCCAGGTTGATCGACTTCCATTTCGGGTCGAAGCCCGGCGCCTGGAGCTGGTCGATCCGGTTGAACAGCGTGTCGACGAAACGGGCGACGCGCTGATAGCGGTTGGTCTGGGGCTGCCAGTTGAAGGCGACGAGCGCAGTCGGCACCGAAATGGTCGGGACGCGCTCGCCAGCCTTGATCAGCCCGGGATACTCGCCCGCCTCCAGCACGGCCGGCAGATAATAATCCTCGAATTTGCTGTCATAGGGAACGGAGAGGAACTTGAATCCCGGCTCGAAACGGCCGCGCACGAAGGCATCGACCGGCTTGGAGGTGATGAAGACGACCGCCGCCATCTCGCCCTTGCGCATCTGTTCGAGCGCGATCGGGTGGGGGATGAAGGTCTTCTCGGCGTTGATGCCGAGGCGGCTGAAGATCAGCGGGCCGGAATAGGCGGCAGCCGTGCCCAGCGTGTTGAAATTCACCTTCTTGCCGGCGAGGTCCTGCAGGCTCTGGATCTCCGGCCGGACAAAGATGTGCAGCTCCGAGGGGAAGAGATTGAGCACATAGGTGATCTGCCGCCGGATCTGCGGCATCTGGTTCCTGTATTCGTCCAGCGCGTCGGAATTGATGATCGCGGTGTCGATCCCACGCAGATAGAGCAGCGAATTCAGGTTCTCGGTGGGCCCCCTGGTCACGATCGGCAGGACATGCAGGTTCGGCCCGTCATCGACGACGCGCGCCATTTCGGCGGCGAAACGCAGCGGTGCCCCCTCGATCAGGCCGCCGGCGAGACCGACGGTCCAGGCATTCATCCGCTCCTTTTCCGCCTCATAGGTCGGCGCGCGCCGCGGCGCAGCCCCGCGCACGGCCTCCAGCCGTGTCGTCTGCGCCTGCAGATCGCCTGGCGGGAGCGCCGGGACAAACAGGGTCAAGGCGGCGACAAGGCACAGGCATCGTCCTGGAAACAGCTTCATTCCCGAACTCCCCTTTGGCATCCCCATTCGGCCATTCGGCCGTCT
>NZ_JBFTZN010000408.1:0-5151 GCF_056406775.1 Allobosea sp. P1_A7 | reverse complement strand
CGATCGCATCTCGGCGCGCGACTACCAACGCCTGTGGAGCGGCGACGATTTCGTCGTCCCTTCGGGCTACGGCAATCTTGTCGCGCGCCATGGCGAAGGGCTCGATATCCGCCTTGGCGAACCGGTCGAAGCCATTCGCTGGGACGGGCCCGGCGTCGAGATCGCGACGCGCTCGGGGACGCTGAAGGCACGCGCCTGCATCGTCACCGTGCCGGTCGGCGTTCTGAAGGCCGGCGACATCCGCTTCACGCCCGCACTGCCTGCCCGAACCCGCGACGCCCTGAATGGAATCGGCATGGGCGCCCTCACCAAGATCGCACTCAAGGTCGAGGGTGATCGCTTCGGCATCAAACCCGGCATGAGCTATCTTGAAGCCGGTTCGCCCAAGGCCATGATGAATGTCGACCTCTTCCCGGACGACAAGGACATCGTCATCGCCTATTGCGGCGGGGATTATGCGCGTGACCTTTCCCGCGCGGGAACCGCCGCCGCACGGGATCATGTGACCGAGCTTTTGGCCAAGATGGTCGGCGCGAGCTTTCGCAAGGTTGTCACCGGCGTGTCATTCCCCGCCTGGTGGACCGATCCGTTCTCGCATGGCTCCTATTCGGTATGCCGCCCCGGCTTCGAGACGGCCCGGGACAGGCTTGCCGAGCCGATCGGCGGTCGCATCTGGATCGCGGGCGAGGCGACCGCCGGCGGCGGTGCGATGACGGTCGGCGGCGCGACCTTGGCGGGCCGGGCGGCGGCCTCGGCCGTGGCGCGGCTGAAGGCTTAGCGTCCCAGTTCCAGCTCCCAGTTCTGCCCCACCAGATCCTGCCCGAAGGAATGGTGCGCCTCCTCGGCGATGAGCCTGAAGCCGGCGGCAAGATAGATGCCACGCGCAGCGTGCAGGATATCATTGGTCCACAGGATCATGCGCCGATAACCAGCCGATTGCGCGAAGCCGACCGCCTCCTGCACCAGCGCCTTGCCGAGGCCGAGCCCCTGCCCGCGTTTCTCGACCAGCACGAGCCGAAGTTTGGCGACCTCGTCCGACTCTCGAACTACGAAGGCCGAGCCCACGGGCATCCCGTCCAGCTCCGCAATGAAGCAGCGCTCCTTGCCAGGCACGAAGTCCCGCAGGAATTTCGCCGCGATCTCCGCGACCAGCGCTTCGAAGCTGATGTCCCAGCCGTAGTCTTCCGCATAGAGCCGGCCATGCGCCGATATCACCCAACCGATATCGCCGGGTCTGTGCTCGCGGATGAGCGGTTGCCACTTCCGCTCGCAGGCTCCAGACAATAGCCGCTCGGCGGTTCCCAGCGCCTCGACCAGATCCGCCTGTTCAGCCTGTCCGAGCCGCGCCAGAATCGAGTCGGCCTGGTCGCGCGACGCTTCATCCAGCGGCCGAAAGGCGTCATGCCCCTCTCGCGTCAGCAGCAGGTGCGAAGCCCGCCCGTCGTCGGGAGAACGCTCGCGTCTCAGCCAGCCGGCAGCAGCAAAGCCCTTGAGGATGCGGGAGAGATAGGCGGGATCGAGGGCAAGCTCGCGTGCCAGCTCGCTTGCGAGCCAATCGTCACGTTGAGCCAACTCATAGAGCACGCGCGACTCGGCCAACGCGAAACCGGAGCCGTGCAGGCTGCCACCAAGTGCTCCAATCCAGCGCGTGTGGAAGCGGTTGAAGCGTCGGATCGCAGCGATCGCGGGGCTGTCTTTGGCGGCCATGATGATCTCCGGGGATCAGGGTCGCGCCAATTAGTGGACAGAGTCAATTAAATTGAATCATGGCGGCCAGGAGTTCCTTGACCACTCCTTAACCGGGCTCTGGCCCAATGAAGCGCTCATCCATCTCCTGTGCAGGCGCCGACGCATGCGGGTCGATCTTCTGGCCGGAACAGCCTATGGCGCAGCCGTGATGCCACGCCGCCAACCCACCATTCTGGTCTTCGATTCCGGGCTCGGCGGCCTGACAGTGCTAGCCGAAACCAYGCGCGCCCGCCCGGACGCGCGCATCGTCTACGCCGCCGATGACGCCGGCTTCCCCTATGGCCGGCTCAGCGAGGCGGAACTCGTCGACCGCGTCCTGCAGGTCATGGAGCGGCTGATCGCGCGCTGTCATCCTGATCTTGTGGTGATCGCCTGCAACACCGCCTCGACTCTGGTGCTGCCGGCGCTGCGCGCCCGCTTTACCATCCCCTTCGTCGGCACCGTCCCGGCGATCAAGCCAGCAGCCGAGGCCACCCGCAGCGGCCTGATCTCGGTCCTGGCGACGCCTGGAACCGTCGCCCGCGACTATACGCGCGGCCTGATCGAGGCCTATGCGGCGCGCTGCGAGGTCACGCTGGTCGGCTCGACCGGCCTCGCCGGCCTCGCCGAAGCCGCGCTCAAGGGTGAAACGGTCGACGACGCGGCAATCCTTGCGGAACTCGAACCCTGCTTCGTCGAACGCGACAGCGTACGGACCGACGTGATCACCCTCTCCTGCACGCATTATCCACTGCTGCTCGAACGCATGCGCCGGGTGGCACCGTGGTCCGTCAGCTGGATCGATCCTGCCCCGGCCATCGCCCGGCGGATTTCCCAATTGCTGGGCCCTGCGGCGCCCCCACCGTTCAGCGCGGCTGGCGACGCACCGGCGATCTTCACGAGCGGGGCCTGCATCAGCGGACCGCTGCGCATTGCCCTCGCGGGCTACGGGCTGTCCCAGGTCCTGATCGAGCCATTTCCACTGATGAACTGAGCAGCGATCCCCAGGCATAGCCCCAAGGGATTTGACTTGCGGGGGCTCCTGCGCCTATAGGGCTCTCGTCGCGCGGGTCCATCAGGGCCCGCGTGGCTTTTTCCGCACCCGTGATCCGCTCGTCGAGAGCCGGATCTGTCGCCCTGGAAACGGGGACAGGAGGGCGCGGTCCTCAACTCGCGAACCTAGAGGACACGCGATATGTCGAAGCGTCATGAGGCGAAATACAAGATTGACCGCCGCCTCGGTCAGAACATCTGGGGCCGCCCGAAGTCCCCGGTCAACCGTCGTGAATACGGCCCCGGCCAGCACGGCCAGCGCCGCAAGGGCAAGCCGTCGGACTTCGGCACGCAGCTGCGCGCCAAGCAGAAGCTGAAGGGCTATTACGGCTCGATCTCCGAGAAGCAGTTCCGTCGTTACTACGCCGAGGCGATCCGCCTGAAAGGCGACTCGGGTGAGAACCTCGTCGGCCTGCTCGAGCGCCGTCTCGACGCGGTGATCTACCGCGCCAAGTTCGTCCCGACGGTGTTTGCTGCTCGCCAGTTCGTCAACCACGGCCACGTCACGGTCAACGGCAAGCGCGTCAACATCGCGTCCTACCAGGTCAAGCCGGGTGACGTGATTGCGGTGAAGGAATCCTCCCGCCAGCTCGCCATCGTGATCGAATCGGCTGCGCTCGCCGAGCGCGACGTGCCGGACTACATCGATGCCGACCACACCAAGTTCTCGGCCACCTACACCCGCACCCCGACCCTGTCGGACGTGCCTTACGCGGTGCAGATGGAACCGAACCTGGTCATCGAGTTCTACTCGCGCTGATCCTGCATTGTGGAAATCAGAAACGGGCGGCTCTTGGGAGCCGCCCTTTTCATTTCGAGCCCTCGGCAGGTGCGTACCGCGGCCTGCCCAGACGGGCGCGCACGACGCATGGACTGGGTCTTGCGCGTACCGGTCAGACGTCTTCCCCAAGCAACGCCTTCACTCCGATGGGATATCGATACCGCCCCACGCCGGATGTCCGGCGGGGCTCCGGGTCCAGAAGGCGATGTCATTGAACTGGATGGTCTGCGAGACATCGGGCAAAGCATCGCGATAGATGCCGAAGCGCGGCTGCGCGTCGATGACCGGCTTGCCTGCCTTCGTCATGCCGTAGCGCGGATATCCGAGTACGCCGCGATAGGCTGGGCAGGCGCGCCCATCGAGCCAGAGCTGCAGATGGCTCTCACCGGCCTTCTGGCTCGGCCGTATCGAAACATTGACCCGGTGCCAATGGCCCGGGGCGATTGGCCAGTCGCCACAGAAATGGACCTGCCCGACGCTGTCGCCACATGTCTCGGTGCCAGCACTCTTCGCGCGGAAGACCGGAGTCTTGCCGTCCGAATCCACCTCGATCTTGAAAAGCGGATTGCCGGGGTCGCAGATCTCTTCTCCGCCCCTGCCCTTCTCGTAGCGCGGATCGATATTCTGCTTGATCTGCTGGATGACGGTGCGGTTCTTTCGTGTCAGCCACGGGGCCTCGACACGGAACTGAAAGCTGTACCAGGTCGTGGTATCGAAGCGGATGAGCTCGCGCGTCATCTGGATCTCGGCGCGCTCCGTCGCCGAAGAGCCAGGATCGGGATCATAGGCATCGCCCGGCTTGACGGTAACGCTGAGGACGCGCCCGCCATCTCCGGCCCCCCGTTCGCCGACGCATCGGATACGATCGGCACGAACGGATTTGTCCAGCAGCGACGAGATCTTCCAGTCCTCGGCCGCGATGCAGGCTGTCTCGAAATCCGCCTGGAACGCCGGAACGACTTCCTCCGCACGACCAAAGCCTGGGCAGAACAAGGACAGGGACGTCAACCCGGCCGAGGCAAGAACGCGAAGAACCACGGCGTCTCTCATGCGTTGCCCCAAACCCCAGACCCCGCATGGAAGCTATCTCAACCTTGCGCGGGATCAACATGTTTGATCCCGCGGTATTGAAGCGGAGGAGCTAATACAGGCTCCGGTTCAGCGTTGCAGGATTGGCCGCAAGGCCTGAGCAAAACAGCAAAAGGGGCGGCCCGCAGGAGCCGCCCCTCTATGAAGCACGCCCAGATGGCTGCGGCGCTGCCGGATGATCCTTCGTCAGAGATGCGACCCGACCTCGTCGCGAAAGAAATAGCAGCCCAGCCCGACGCAGCCGATCAGGATCGAAAGACCATACGGGCCGAACAGGCAGAGTATGAAAACGAAGGCGATGAAAATCCTCATCAGCCAGTTTGACGATTGAGCCTTCATGAGACGCCCCTCTCACGAGATTTACTGAGAGGACCCTAGGCGCTCAAAAATGAACTCAATTTGAAGGATTATGGTAAACTCCCGTTTTTCATGACCGCGGTCGCCTCAACCTTCGCAATCCAGCTCTTCCGCATCGTCACCCGGACCGCCCCCACCGGCAG
>NZ_JBFTZN010000407.1:0-3610 GCF_056406775.1 Allobosea sp. P1_A7 | reverse complement strand
TCATGCGGCGACGAAGGGCGCTCATCGGCTTGGCTTCGGTCATCGGGAGCTCCTGCTGGGCTGGGTGGCTTCAACACCCAAACCCTCCCAGCAGGAGCCTCCCGTCACAAACCCCGCAGCTTTCCCGCGTCAGCGGGTTCGTTCAATCCTGAATGTCGATCCGCCCTAGTATTGCTCGCTCTCCCCTCCCCCAGCGGGCATGCCGGTCCGCGCGGTCGTGGTAGCCGCGCTGGCCGGCTTCTTTCGCGGATGGCGATTGAGAGTGGCCGGCGATGAAACCCCAGAGTACCGATCGGCGACGGCAGCGTGGCTTCGAGTTTCCACGCCGCAAGCGGATGACGATCCGCGACGAAGCCGAATATGAGCGCATATTAATGCGCGCCCGACTGCTACACGATACGGAAGGGGATCATTCGACTGAACTAGAAATCATAGCCTTGGCCATCCTCGAATGGGAGCTATGTCGCGGGGCTGCTGAGACCTGATTGGTTCCAGGGGGGCTGCAAGGCCCCACGATGATCACACTGGCCAAATGATGGGCGGCAGTTCCGATACAAACTCGGCAACGCTGGGCTGCGGTTTCAGCCCGGCTTCGACCTTCGCATACGCTGTCGCGCCATGCCACGAAGGTGGCCGCCTCAGCCGCCCAGGCGGCGACGGTCGAGTTCACGTAAGAGGCGCAGGTGATGCTGCTATCGTAACTGCGCTGTTGCACTGTCACATCGAATGGCAGGCCCTTGATAGCCGCGACGAAGCTGCCGTCTGGCCGGCGGTACTGAAGGTCCATTATGCGATCCTCTTTGCGCGGCAGTGGTACCCGTTACCACCTGCGGTCATTACCGTCGTGCCGCCCGGGGCAACCCCACCGTAGCAGTTGCCGTTGAGGGCGCCGGTTCCGGATGCCCACTGGGCGCCCCAGTATTCCGGCAGGACGAGCGCTGTGCCGGGCTGCGTTGACAGCAAGGATTTGGCCGAGACGCTTGTGTCTTGGGGTCGAAAGCAAGCCCGGAGACGAGAGCCTGAGCAAACGCGTCGCGCGCTTGGCCAGGCAGGGCTCCGCCCTGTCGGGCATCGGATCCTCGAGCAGGCTTGCCTGACACGGATCTGGCGACCTGCTGACAACCCCGCTCTTAAGAGCGGAGAAGCCTGGCCCGCAACGCAGAAGACGACGCACACACACAACTGCTACTCCACCAGCAAAGAGCAGCCCCGCCCGGCTGGGGGGTCGTTTTTGGCGGGGCTACTCCCAGGCCGTGACGGCGCCGGATGTGGGCGACGCCTCCACGCGATAGCGAACCCATCGCGAAGCGCCGAGTTCCGTGCAGCAGACTCAATGTGTCAGGGTTTTTTGACAGTCTGGCGTGCGAGAGCGTCAGCAATAGCGGTCTCATCGAACCGCTGTACGGCAAGTTTGGCCAGATCGATCGTTTCGCCCGCCGACCACAAGCCGGCGACGATGTAGCCAAGGCGTTCACGCTGGCCGGCGGCCATCAACACGTCGAACGATCCGCGTGCATCGATCTCGCTCCAAGCCTTCTCGAACGCGGCCACGATCAGGGCGAGTTCTTCCGGTGTGGCCACAATGGAACGAAACGGCATCGCTATTCCCCCGCGATGCACAGTTTATAATTCATCAAAAGAACGCAAGGGGAAATGGGCGGGCCGGAGACCCCGCCGTATGGCAGCGACGGGGCCCGCGGCCGTGCGGTCCCGAGGAGAATGGCGAGGCCGGCACGCCGTGCAAACGAATGAATCCGAAGTCTGTTCCGTCTCAATCTGGCGGCTAAAGAGAGGGAAAATTCTTCGGAGATGCCCTGTTTCTGCTCCTCCCCGGTCGCCTGGCTCCTTGCCGATCGAGAGGTCTCGACGAGTTCCGAGGCATGGCGCCACGAATGCGAGAGGAGCATCTGCTTGGCATGCCGGAGGCGGAGCGAGCCGGATTTCTTGATGGCACTCCGGGCGCCATCGATCGCGAAAGCCGAGGCGTCAAATCTATTCGCGGAGAGGCTGCCGTCGCCGCGCTCAAGAGATTGAGCGGCTGCGGCGAATCAGAGCCCGGGGCGATCGCAAGATGGCCCGCCCCCCTTTTGGAGTGACGGGCCAAGTTCAATGGGAGGTGCGGAGAGGAACGCACCAACACGCGAGAGTTCCCGCGCCTGCAATCGGATCCACTTCACCTTGCAAAGCGGCCTTCGTATTTGAACTGCGGCGCCGCCTTCAACTGCTCCTTGGTGGCATTGATCCGAGCGTTCCATTTCTTGTCCGTCGCATTCCAGGTGACGGCAAGCGCACTCGGGCTGACCGCAACATAATGCGTGCCCATACCAAGGAACCCGCCGACCGACAGGATGTAGGACGCTAGCGAGTTACCGGCGATGACGACATCCTCGATCTCGCCGACATTCTCATCGGCGGCATTCTTGACATTGAGGCCCTTCAGGCTGCTGACAAGCGCAGATGCCTCGTCCACCGACACGAAGACGGGGGACGTAGCGGGCGCTGGGACGGGTGCCGTCTGCGCAAACGCCGCGCCGGAAAGCAGGGTTGCTGCAAGAGCGAAAGTGGTAGCGCGCATGGTCGAATGTCCTTCTTTTGGCCCGCAGCCTGGGTCTGCTGCGGCAGGGTGGAAAGATAATTCCGGGCACCCCAATCTGTTCCGACGGCCTAGCGGCCGCGCTCATTGATCGGCTGAATTCAGTGCGGAACAAGCACGACGGTCTGGGGTTTTGAAAGCGGCCGGGGGAGGACATTCACGAGGGAGAACGTCCATGACCTTCCGAATTCTGACCACCTTGTTCGCCGCCGCCCTTGCGAGTTCGGCCGCGCTGGCACAGACCACCACAACCACGACCATCACGACCGAACAGTCCGGCAAGATCAAATCCTACTTCATGAAGGAGAAGCCCAAATCCGTGAAGATCCAGGAATCGGTCSCTGTTGGTGGAACTCTTCCGGCATCGGTGGAGCTACACACATTTCCCACGGATGTCGGCGTGACACAGTACCGATATACCATGGTCAACGACCGCGCTGTCCTGGTTGAGCCCAGCTCGCGAAAGATCATTCAGATCATCGAGTAACGGCCAGCCCACCGCCCTGGCGCTCTCCACGTCAGGGCGGCACGCTAGAAGTCGATCATACAGCGCTGGATAGAACTTGGGGGCAACGTATCCAGTACGTTCCACAACACCATGCAACTACCAGCGGAGCTCTGTCGACTCTGGCCAGCCCAGACCATCCAGGCGGTCTTGTTGGCCAGCGACAACGACCTGCATGGTCGGCTTGCGCGAGCAGATTCCCGCGCGCCGGCGTCTCAGGATCTCCTTCCTCTAATAAGCGCCTCCAACTCCAAAGAGGCCGCCAACTCTTCGTATTCCATAATCCGCTCGGCCATGGCAGCCGCAGAAGACGTGTTAGTCCACATTTCTGAATCGGCGTCATGGCGCAAATTTAAGTGCGCGTTCCGAAGTGGCCATCCTCCCACCAAGGTATGGATCTGCCGAGCCGACCCAAGCCTGCCCCCATCAGCACCCTTTACGAGATCTGTTGCATGGAGGGCGGGTTGGGGGCCCTGATTATTCTCGACGACGAGGTCGAGCAGTCCTTTGGC
>NZ_JBFTZN010000406.1:0-3625 GCF_056406775.1 Allobosea sp. P1_A7 | reverse complement strand
CTATATCACCGGCACCGTCCTGCCGATTGATGGTGGCCTGACGGCACAGCTCGGCGTGCATCGCTGAGCGCGCTCAGCCGGTAGATGCGTATTTGAAAGGCTCGACATGCGTTCCCTCCAGCTCTTCGGCGACCGTGACCTGCGCCTGACCGAAATCGACCCGCCGCCGCCACCCGCCGCCGGCGAGGTGCAGATTCGCGTGCGCGCCGTCGGCCTGAACTATCTCGATGTCTGGGGTTTCCGCGGCATGGCCTTCGCCAAGCGCAAGATGCCTCAGGCGGCCGGTGTCGAGGCCGCAGGCGAGGTTGTGGCTGTCGGCGAAGGTGTCAGCCGTTTCCGGGAGGGCGACACCGTCACCATGTACGGCGCCGAGACCTGCGGCCACTGCAAGGCCTGCCGCGAGGGTCGCGACAATCTCTGCGAGAATGTCGCCGGCATCATGGGCTTCCATATCGACGGCTTCGCCCGCGAGCTGATCAACCGGCCCGAGCGCCTCGTGATCAAGGCTCCGAAGGGCGTCTCCTTCGAGGAGGCCGCCTGCGCGCCGATCGGCTTCGGCACGGTGCAGCACATGCTCTTCGACAATGCCAAGCTGGAGCCGGGTGAATCCATTCTCGTTCACGCCGGCGGCTCCGGCATCGGCACCGCCGCGATCCTGATGGCCAAGGCGATCGGCTGCACCGTCTACACCACCGTCGGCGACGACGAGAAGGGCGCCAAGGCCAAGGCGCTGGGCGCCGATTTCGTGGTCAACTACAAGACCGAGCGCTTCGAGGGCGAAGTGCGCCAGCTCACCAAGCGCAAGGGCGTCGATGTCGTCTTCGAGCATGTCGGTGCCGATACCTGGAATGGCTCGCTGCTTTGCCTGAAGCGCGGCGGCAGGCTCGTCACCTGCGGCGCAACGTCGGGCCCCTCGACCACGATGAACCTGATGCAGCTCTTCCAGCAGCAATACCGCATCTTCGGCTCCTTCGGCTGCCGCATCGAGAACATCGCGCAGTCGCTGGAGAAGATGGCGGGCGGCATGAAGCCGGTGATCGACTCGGTCTTCCCACTCGAGGATTTCGAGAAGGGGCTCGCCCGACTTGAGGGCCGCAAGGTCTTCGGCAAGGTCATTGTCGCCTTCTGAGCCCGGATTTCGCGCGCCAGACTTGACCGGCGCGTATTCCTGACGCAAGTCGCGCGGCTGGCGCCGGGCCTTTCCGGCTCTTCGGAAAGAGGCCCTCGCGGCATTGAGACGTTTGAAGCACTTCGCGGGCCGGCTCGTTGCGGCCGTCATGATCGGCCTGATCCGGGCTCTGTTCGGTTTCCTGCGCCTGCTCGGGCCGGAACGCGCCAGTGATCTCGGAGGCTGGCTGCTGCGCAGCGTCAGCCCGCTGATCCCGGTCAATCGCGTCGCACTGGCCAATATCCGTGCCGCCTTCCCGGAGAAGAACGAGGCCGAAGTCCGGACGATCGCGCGCGGAGCCTGGGAGAATCTCGGCCGCACCGCTGCCGAGTACGCGCATCTCAAGACCCTCTTCGACTATGACGACGACAACCGGGATGCTCCCTCGCGGGTCGAGGTCTCCGGCATCGAGCATTTCGTCGCGCTGAAGGATGACGAGAAGCCAGGACTGATCTTCTCGGCGCATCTCGCCAACTGGGAGCTCCCGGCGATCTGCGCCGCGGCCTACAAGCTCGATACAACCGCGGTCTTCCGCGCGCCGAATGACCCGGCAATCGCCAACGTGGTGCACGAAATTCGCTCCGGCGCCATGGGCGGGCTTGCCGCGGCGAAGCAGGGCGCTGCCTTCGCGATGCAGGGCGTGCTTGAGAAGGATGGCCATCTCGGCATGCTGATCGACCAGCATTTCACCYGGGGCGTGGTGATCCCCTTCCTGGGCCGCCCGGCCCTGACCAACCCGATCCTCGGCAAGTTCGCACGCCGCTTCGACTGCCCGGTCCATGGCGTGCGGGTCATCCGGCTGCCGGGGCAGCGCTTCCGGCTGGAACTGACACCGCCGCTCGACCTGCCCCGCGACGAAGCCGGCGAGATCGACGTCACGGGCGCCATGGCGATGATGACCGCGGTGGTGGAAGGCTGGGTGCGCGAGCACCCTGAGCAATGGCTCTGGATGCATCGGCGCTGGCGCCCGAACATGATCAAGGCGGCTGCGCTGGCGAATTACGGGGATACAACCTGGCCACAGCCCAAATTCAAGGCAACGTGATTTCCAAGTGAGGCTTATTGAGCGCTTTGGTAACGTCTCGCAGTCAGCTTGAAGCCGAGTTTCGAGAATGACCCGCCGGTTACGCGCCTTTTCTGCCTTCCTTGCTGCCCTCGCGTTTGGCGGCGCGACAGCGCTTGCCCAGACGCCGGCCAAGCCGCCAAGGGCGGTGATCGAACTTTTCACCAGCCAGGGCTGCTCATCCTGCCCCGCGGCCGACGCCCTCTTCGTCGAGTTGGCCAAGGACCCGAGCCTGATCGCCCTCACCATGCCGGTGACCTATTGGGATTATCTCGGCTGGAAGGACACGCTCGGCCAGGACGTTTTCAGCAAGCGCCAGAAATATTACGCCAAAGGTCGCGGCGACGGCCAGATCTACACGCCTCAGGCCGTGATCAACGGCGCTTCGCACATGGTCGGCTCCGACAAGGCCCTGATCGAGCAATCGCTCAAGGAGCACGCGAGCCCGGCGCTTCCGGTCTCCGTCACCCTGTCCGAAGCCTCCGGCCACCTGAGCATCAAGCTCGATCCCACCGGAACCGGCAGCGAGCGTGGCGGCGGTGTCTGGCTGGTGCCGATCTCGCGCCTTGTCACGGTGCCCATCGAACGCGGTGAGAACAAGGGCAAATCGGTGACCTACGCCAATGTCGTGCGCGGCATCGTCAAGGTTGGCGAATGGACCGGGGCGGCCACGACGATGTCGGTCCCGCTCGCGACGACACAGCTTCCGAATGCCGACGCTTATGTCGTCCTGGTGCAGGGCGACCAGCCCAATCGGGTGATCCTGGGCGCCGCACGCAGCCCGCGCTGAGGCTTCAGAGCAGGACCACCTTGTTCGGTAGCTCGTCGACGTCGTCTGCCGCTGGCGGCGCATGGCGGGCAAGAACGCTGCCGACCGCTCCAACCGCATCGATCAGACCTTCGCGCAGGCGGTCCTCCTTCGCTGCCGCGAGCAGCGGCTCGATGATGCCGCGCCAGACCGCCTGATCGATCGTCTCGTCTATTCCGATATCCGCGACGATTTCGGCATAGCGCTCCTGCAGGGCGATGTAGAGCAGGACGCCGGTGCGCCCACGCGTGCGGGTAAGGCCGCGTGCGGTGAACTCGCGCAGCGCAACGTCATGGGCCCGCCGGCGCTTGATGAAGCCAGGCACGAATCGCCCACCGCGCCCATACCAGAGCAGCGTCACCATCAAAGTCGCAGCGCAGACGAGTTGGATCAGGAAGATTCGCGGAGCGCTGGTTGCCGTCAGCATCAGCAACGGCCAGGGCACGAACAGCGCCAGCACCAGTGCCATCACCAAAGGCACGGTGCGGTAGCTGCTTGCAGCGCGGTCGATCACCACGACGATCTCGCCGGAGGTCAGGCTTTCCGCCTGCCGCACCGCTTCCGCGATCGCCTCCTGGTCTTGCGT
>NZ_JBFTZN010000405.1:0-3650 GCF_056406775.1 Allobosea sp. P1_A7 | reverse complement strand
CTGATAGGGTCTTGCATAGGCCCATTCGCGCAAGCTGGTCTGGATGAAGCGCTCGGCCTTGCCGTTGGTTCGCGGGGTGTAGGGCCGGGTGCGGACATGGCGGGCGCCGGCCTTTGCGAGYGCGGCTGCGAAGAGCTTCGAGCGATAGGCCGAGCCGTTATCGGTCATCACCCGTTCGACGGTAACGCCGAGACGGCCGAACCAGGCGAGCGCGCGTTCGAGGAAGGCCGTCGCGTCGTCCCGGCCGAGGCTTGGCAGAACTTCGACGAAGGCCAGCCGCGAGGCATCGTCGATCGCGACATGGAGATGGTCCCAGCCGATGCCGCGATTGCGGCCTTGTCCGGTGCGGTTGCCGGTGATGCGGTGGCCGACGCCGTCGATCCGGCCCAGGCTCTTGATGTCGAGGTGGATCAGCTCCCCCGGTGCGGCGCGCTCGTAGCGCAGGATCTCGGGTTTCGGCTCCAGCGCCGACAACCGATTCAGCCCCAGCCGGCGCAGGATCGCTCCCACGGTTGAGCGCGGCATACCGAGCGCAGCCGCAATCTGCGGGCCGCTCAGCCGGCGACGCCTCAGCGCYTCGATCTCGGCAACACGCTGYACAGGCGTYGCATGCGGACAGTGATGCGGGGCTGAACTGCGGTCGTGAAACCTGCGCGCGCCGCCCTGCCGGTGCCGGCGAAGCCAGGCATGGGCCGTGCGGCCCGAGACGCCCGCCGCCAGTGCCGCCGCCTTGACSGACCAGCCCCCTWCGACCCGCTCTGCCAGCAGGGCTCGACCGCAAGGCGTCAAACGGGCATTCTGATGAACGTTCATCCGGGCACCTCCGGCGCAGGCGTTGGAGCTTCGCAACCCCAGCCTCTCAGCACCGGCCCGGATGAACAACCTTCATAGCTTCGACACCTAGGCAAGACGTTCCGCACCCTCATTCGGCGACAGCAAGATGGCCAGCGAAGTTGGGGGCTCCGTTTGCGGCGCGCTCAGGCGATCAGATGGGCTTAAACATGCTCTCGGCGGTATCCGAGTTCAGACGGGCCCAGAACTCCATCGCGTAGCGATCGGTCATGCCCGCTACGAAATCGCAGACCGCGCGCGCCCTGATCGTCGAATCCTTGGTCGACGTGACGATCGCGCGGACATCGGGCGGCATCAACAGGTAGCCCTTGTCGCTCATCAGCGCGTCGAAGACGTCGGTCACCAGGTCCGAGCCCCGATACTCCCCAAGCTTCACCCGCGGCGAATAGATAGCAGCGGCGAAGGTGTACTGCTTCAGCACCTCCTTGCGGAGCGCCAACGCCTTCGGCAGCCTGACGGAGCTCAGGGCGGGGCACTCCTCGTGCACCGTCAATTCCACGCCGCTGATGAAGTTGTGGACCAGTTCGGAGGACAGCTTCGTCCTACGGTAACCGTCTTCGCCCAGCCTCTTGGAGGACAGGTACATTTTCGTGAAGGTGAAGAGCAGCTTGTCCCGTTCCCCTTCTTCGGACGCCTCGTCCACCTCGTCCTCGTCCTTGGCGAGCTCCGAGAAGATGTACAGGAACTCGCCGAGCACGTCCCGAACGGTGACGGCGTATCCCAACTGTTCGGAAACCTCCTTCGCCACGGTTACCAGCAGCCCGTCGTCGGACGAGAGGATCTCCGCCGGCGACAGGATTCCGACCTTCAGGCAATCTTCAAGGTCATAGACCGAGTAGGCGATGTCGTCGGCCAGGTCCATGATCGAGCACTCGATCGTCTTGAATCCTTCGCACGGCTTCAGCCGATACCCGTTGAGGATTGAATCCTTGACCCTCTCCACGATGGTCCGCTCGGACGCATAGTAGCCCTTGACGATCTTGTCGTCCTCGCCCCGTTCCGCGGGGATCAGCCTGTCGTACTTGAGCGCGGATGCGATGGTGCGATGGCAGAGATTGTAGCCTGCGCGATCGTCGCCATCGAGCGGCGCAGAATACCTCTTCTTCTTCTCGAGACGCGTGACGATGCGCAACGTCTGCGCATTGCCCTCGAAGCCCCCGTAAGCCTTCATGGCCTTGTCCAGCGCCTTTTCGCCGTTGTGGCCGAAGGGCGGGTGGCCGATATCGTGGATCAATCCGGCGGTCGCGCAAAGGCGGCCGTCGATGCCGTCGCCCCCCAGTGCGTCCTTGTGGTCGTGGTTCAGCCGTTCAGCTATACCCTGGCCGATTTGCGCAACCTCAAGCGAATGTGTCAGCCGGTTCCGGAAGAAATCGGATTCCCGGCTGGGGAAGACCTGCGTCTTTCCCTGGAGGCGGCGGAAACTGGCACTGTGCACGACGCGACCGTAGTCGCGGGCGAATTCGTCGCGCCAAGCCTTCTCCTGGCCGTCTGGCGCGTCGACCTCGCGCCGATAGTCCACGTCGCGGTACATCGCTTCTACCGGGCCGTGGTCACCGCTTCCGTCTGCTCGGGATCGGACGCCTTCCTCGCGGCCCTTTCCTCCTCGGCGCGCCTTTCCTCTGCCGCCCTTCTTTCGCGCTCGCGGCGCTCGCGCATCGCCTCGCGAAGGGTGGAAAGGCTGCTCTTGGCGTCTTCCCTGGCTTCTATGACGGCTGCGAATGCCATGATCTGTCCCTCTCGCTGATTGGTCCGAAGTCGACGAGGCGGTCGTTCTCTCGTCCTGCTGCCGTGACAGCAAGGCCCACCTTCAATTCCTCTGAATTATCCCGTGCCGATCCGCGTCGGGACGCCGGCCTTTCGCACTAGGTCCGCGACGTGGCTCGTCAACCCGACTGCCCCGTCAATGACAATCCCCGCTCCCTTGGGCAGGTTCCGGACGATGCCGCGCAGGGTCTCGAGACCGTCCGCCGTGCGGAAGGTGACCCATTCGCTCGCGTCGCCGGGCACGATGACGGTCCCCGACGAAGACGTCGCGCCGCGATGCAATTGCACGAGCCAAGCCTTCCGGCCGTCGAACACCCATTCGAAACGCACGTCGCCGACGCGCTCCCGGAGAAGCCCGTGGAGCGCTGACACGGCTTTCTTAACCTCCGGCGGCAGGGCCGACGGGATTGCCTCGCCGACCATGAGCCGGTCTCCCGTTCCGTTCACGCCTTCTATCACGAGTTCCCCATCAGCAGTCTCGATGGCGGCGCCTGACCACGTGGCCGGAACGGCCGTCTGGGATAGGACCGATGCGATCGCCCCGTGCTCCGGATCCTCCTGCGCCATCAGGAGAAACGGATCCTTCCATCCGCGGAAGGTGCTGAACTTGCCGGGCTGCTGCTCGGTAGGGCAGGTCCGCAGCCAGATCTCGTTCGATCCGGTCGGCACTCCGAAAGTGAATGGCGCCACGCGGCGGCCGATCACGGTGGTCCGTGGGACCGGCATCCCGGCGGCATGGGCTACGAGAAGTCCGTACGCCTTGTCGCCGATCATGCGGGAGAAATCGTTCGGCCAGCGCGCGTCCGCCAGCTTCGCCGGGAACGCTTCGGCCTCGCCCAACTCCCAATACAGGACGGGCGTCTGCTTGTAACCGCGCGCCATCGGATGGAGGCTGAACTCGATCCTGTTCCTGGCCGCGAAGTCGAAGTCGGGCTGGCGCCGTAGATGGTCGAGAACACAGTCTCGGCCCAGTCGCGCGGCAGCGTCGCGAAGCCCGTCTTCTCGACGCCGCGCGGGGTCGTGTCCTCGTGTCC
>NZ_JBFTZN010000404.1:0-3683 GCF_056406775.1 Allobosea sp. P1_A7 | reverse complement strand
GCATTACGAGGCAGTTGGTTCTGCGCCTGGATATCCATGGCAGATCCCCTTCTTGGGATGCCGCATCCTGGAAAATTCTATCAAATGCGGACGGGTCTCTCACGCCTCGTGGTGAAAACCGCGGGGAGGAGCGCAGCTTGCGCCAAGAGAAGAGATTGGCTCACCGCCCAATTGCGGACGTTCGGCTTAGGAGGAGACCCTCGTCAGGACGCCGTGGGTAGGCAGAGAGAATTAGATGTAGTGCCTGAACGGCAGCCATGAACGGCCGCCATCAGGTCCAGCCGTCAAGATCTCCCCGACAAGGTCCGCGAACCTCAGCGTCACCGGCAACCCATCCGAGAACCCGGCGCTGTTGAAGTTGAGCTTGGTCAACGCCATCAGGTCCTGAAGCACGACCTCAATCTTGGCGTCGCCACGTCGGATTTTCACCGTCAACGGGTTTGGTACCTCACGCCCAGGATAGGTCTCGAGCCGCGGCGTGTAACCAGCGGTCCAGAGATAGGCGCTGTTGTCGTTCACGATAAGAGTAGTGCCACGCAGGACGGGATTCTGACCGAACCGGAACAATTTGATCTCTTGCTGGCGCTTGATCTGCACCCCGACCAGATTGGTCTCGGCCGGCACCGTGCTAGTAAAGCCTTCCCACTCATCATCCCCGAATTCGATCTTGCCGTGGATGAAGAGCTCCTTGGGATAGCCTCTATGCATCTCCTTGTAGCCCTCGACGATCATGCCCATCAGGTTGGCTGCCTGGGCTCGATCGAGCTTGAAGCTTTTATTACTCTCGGAATACCAAGGCCCGACGGCGCCCTTGAAGACGATGCCTTCACCGGTGTTCAGGAACATCTGTGCACCGCAGCAAGCGTTGTCGAGTCCTCTGCTTGCCTGCAGTTTCTTGAACACCAGGCCGACGTAGCAAACGCCTTCACGGACATTCGCGAGGCGCCATGGCGTACCGCTGGACTTGTAGAATGACGTCGAGCCGAGGTTCCAGGCGACCGATGCTGGGTCCTGTAATGAGCGGCGCCGGACATCTGGATCGCGCGACGTCTCTAGCGTCGTTTCCCGCACCACCTGGATGACCTGTTTAGTGTCGAGGAGACGGGCCTTCAGCTGGTTGTGGAAGTTGGCCTCGTACTCGAAGGGCTTGGCCTCGTCATTGACCTCGTCGAACATCGACGGCTCCTTGATCAGGCGTAGTGCGGCGGCCTTCTTGATGCCCAGCGGCGAATCTATGCGCTCCGCTTTGGGTACGACCGATAGCGGCCGACCATATTTGTAGACGTCCTCGGGAACGATCGCGAACCAAACCCGCGGCGATGCCTCTTCTTCTCGAAGGTGTTTGCGCAGTGCGCGATCATAAATATCGACGGCCTTGAATATACGCTCATGCGGCATGCCGGTTCGGATCGCTGTACCGATCTCGTCGGCATCGACCTTGCAATACCCGTAGGGCTGCTCCGGCCAAGAGGCATTGAACGCGGCCTCGAAGCCAGGCCACATGTACTTGTTGGCCTCCTTGCCCTTATCGGGCGCCGCGATGGTTCCGTTGATGCTCTTTACCCAAGCTTGGTATAGTCGCAGGCCCTCCTCGGTGGCGATGACGCCGACCTCCATCCGCTTCGGATTCAAGTTTACCGAGGGTGGTCCATAGAGGAATAGTCCGTCCTTTGGATGGGCTGCAGTCTGGCCATGAGCAAAGCCCAGCTCGGGCTCATCGATATGTACGACACGCCACTGCTTCATGCTGCGTCCTCCTCGTCATCGCCGAGAGGACCAATTTCCATGTCGTCATCCGGGTCGTCGTCAGCCGGTTCTTCGGGGTCTTCGGGCAGATCATCTAACTCTATGTCGCCGATGAGCCTCCGAACCCCTTCGAGATGCAGCAGCTTCCCGTCGAGCCTTAGCTGCTCGGGACCATCGAGCGCCACCACGATTTCATCAGAATCGTTGGCCAAGAACGCGATGAAGGCCTGCTGCAATTGGCGCCATTGCCTGTTCCACCAGGTCTTGCAGATGCGGCGCCGAAGCGCGGTCGTGCGTTTGGCCTCCGTGATGAGCCTGCCGTTCTCGGAGAAGCAGATATATGGCTTAAACCGGACGAAACTTGGCGGACCGAGATCGACGTTGACCATCATGGCCAAGTGCCAGTTCACTTTGTGCCTCTGGCTCTTCCCGATGATGCCCTTCCAAGTCCGCTTGCCATCAGGCTTCACGTACCAAATCTTGCCGGTCTCGATCAGGCCCAGCGGAAAGTAGAATGCGCTGCCCCCCGATCGTTCAAACACTTCGAGCCCCTTGGCGACGAGGAATTGTTCGACGTGGCGACGCATCAGATTGTTGAGGACGTTGCGGGCATCGCGCCACTCAGGTGCTGTCTCCCTGCCCTTCGGTCCATGAAGAAACTTGGACAGGTCAATCCGCTTGTCCAACGACAGAGTAAACTGAGGCGACATCTTCGACTGTAACTCAGCCATGTCAGCGAAGGCGATGATCAGCCGCGCGAACTGGGCGTAGGGGATGCCGGTGCCATCCAAGCTGGGTTTGATCGCGGTGTTGGGACCATGGAATTCGTAGAAGCTGATCTGTTGCGGAAGCGCGTTAATGGGCAGCAGGTTGGTGAGCAACGTCTCAGGGCCAACCTCGACGGCCGGCGGATCGCGACCGGTCCGTGCCCTCCAGAATGCCATACGATCGTCGATTTGCGACGCGTTGGTGGGAACGTTGGCCTTCTCCAAGGTCTCAAGGAGCTTGGGCAGCATTCCTCCCCATCCAGAGGAAAAGTCCAGAGCATTCAATTGCACGACGGAGATCGGGAAGTCGTTGAAATCGACTTTGTCGACGCGGACAGGAATGATGAACTCCGCGTCCTTCAGCTTTTTCCCCACTCCCTCTGCAGCCGCCAACTCATCACGGACACCTTTCCGGCTCGGATTCACGCTTGCGGTTGATGCGACATAGATCACCTTCAGCGCCCGCGTGCGGATCGACTCCTCGATGTTCCTCCAGAATGGTGTCCCGCCTTTAAGTTCGAACACGTCCGCCCAGACGTTGTAGCCGAGGCCGATTAGGCGGGCCCCAAGCCACTTGACGAACTCATTGTCCTCGGGGGTCGCATGGGAGATGAAGACGATATCCCGGACAGGATCAGTCGTTGAATTTCGATCAATCGGGGGATTCTTAGCGTTTTCATGGGCTTCAAATTTCACGATTCTTACCTAACCAAGAAAAGGTCGGAAGATAGAACATAATCGCGCGTACGGCCGGGTACCCAGGGGATCGCATGGAGGCAGTCCAATCTTAGCTTAGTCCGCACTCGCGACGCTCCGACGACTGAGTTCAATGCGTGCGTAAAGCGCAATTAGCTTCCGACCCCTACGACTTGGTTGGTCGGAAGCGAAAGGCGGCTTTCGCCGATCACAAGCGCCGCGCCACTGGTAGACTAGGAGGCCATCAGAAACATCTGCCCGCGCGAAGACGTTCCGGGCGGCGGCAACGCGCCCATCGCCGATCGTCCAAAAGGACGCCGGCTCCATGTCATCGAAGTCAAAAGGAATAAGACAATCAGGAACGCAGCGCATTCGGATGAATTTGCATGGCGTCTGGAAATTTAGATCGTAGAGTTCTGCGCAGGCGCTCAGTTTTGGATTCTTCGCGAGCTTCGTCATCAAAGATAATCAATC
>NZ_JBFTZN010000403.1:0-3690 GCF_056406775.1 Allobosea sp. P1_A7 | reverse complement strand
CCGTCGGTTCGAGAGGTTGCGCCGCCCCGGACGCGGCGCGCCGCTCCTCCCGTCTCACCGCCGCCGACCCGAGCCGCCCGGCCGGCCGCGCGTCAGCCCAATGTGATCGTCCCGCCGGCCACCGAACGGCGGTTGGTCAATGAGGAGATCCTGTTCGAGCTTGCGCCGAATGCGCAAGCCGAGGCGGTGCTTCGCCGCTATCGCGCGACGCAGATTGCCAGCCGGCGCTTCGCGCTTGCCGGCATGACCATCATTCGTGCGCGTCTCGAGGGCGGCCGCAGCGCCAGGGGCGTGCTGGCCGAGATGGTGGGCGATCCGCGCGTCGCCAGTGCCCAGCCGAACTATCTTTATACCTTGCAGCAGGACGAACCGAAGGGCACCGCCCAGCCAGCGGGCGCGGATGGTGTGCCGGTACCGCCAGCAGGCAGGCCTGACGATGCCGAAAAAACGATCGTCATCCCGGATCTTCCTCCGATCCCGCCACTTGTCTCGACTGTGCCCAAGCGCGAGCTGCAGCCGCAATATGTGGTCGAGAAGCTGCATCTCGACGATCTGCACAAGATCGCGCGCGGTGCGGCGATCCGCGTGGCCGTGATCGATTCCGGTGCCGATACCAGCCATCCGGAGCTGCAGGGTGTTCTTGCCGGTTCCTTCAATGCGCTCGGCGGCGAAGGCCAACCCGATGCGCATGGCACTGCGATGGCGGCGGCGATCCTGGCGCAGGCGCAATTGCAGGGGATTGCTCCGGGCGCGCGGCTTTTGGCGGCGCGCGCCTTCTCGGGAGCGGCGACGACGGGACCCGCCAATGGCACGACCTTCCATATCCTGGCGGCGCTCGACTGGGCGGCAGGCGAGGGCGCCCGCATTCTCAACTTGAGCTTCGCCGGCCCGCAGGACCGGCTGCTGTCACGCTCGCTCGCAGGGGCCAAGACCAAGGGCATGATCGCGGTCGCGGCCGCGGGCAATGGCGGAGCCAAGGCGGCGCCGCTCTATCCGGGCGCCGATCCGAATGTCATTGCCGTCACTGCGACCGATGCAGACGACAAGCCGTTCTCCGGGGCCAACCGCGGTGATTACATTGCGGTTGCCGCACCGGGAGTCGATGTGCTCGCGGCCGAGCCGCAAGGACGCTACGCCTTCTCGTCAGGCACCTCGATCGCAGCGGCCCATGTCTCGGGACTCGTGGCACTGCTGCTCGAGAAGCGTCCGGAGCTCGGCCTCGATGAGGTGCGCAGGCTCCTGAGCGAAAGCGCCGTCGATCTCGGCGGCAGGGGCAAGGACCCTGTCTTCGGAGCGGGCCGGGTCGACGGACCGGCGGCCCTGTCGCGCGCCCTGCCAATGTCGACGGCTCGCCCCTGAAAAAAAACGGCGCTGCTTTGAACCTTCTGCGCGCTTGCCGCGACCAATGGTCATGGAGGGCGAATGGTTCGCTCCCGATCGAGCTGCAGGAGACAGACGATGACCACCTTCCGGAAGAGCATGGCCGCCACTCTCGCCGCCTTCACGCTCGGCACCGCGCTCCTCGCCAGCGTAGGTGGCGCCGAAGCCCGCCCGCGCTACCGCGGCCCGTATTGGGGTGTCGGTGCCGGCATCGTCGGAGCGCTGGCCGTCGGCGGATTGCTCGCTGCCTCAACTGGCCGTGCCTATGCCGAGCCGGTCTATGAGGAGGATGCTCCCGTCCGCCGCTGCGATCTGGTCGAGCGCATCAACCGTTTCCGCGACGTCGTCGGCCACCGCCGGGTCTGCAGCCTCTACTGAGCCAGCGCGTGGCCTCTTGCAGTCCGGCTCTCCGCAACCTCCGGAGGGCCGGACCCGTTTGAGTGTCCGGCCGCAACTGGTCCAGCCGTGAAGTGTCCGCGCTGGGCGACGCGCAGCATCGCTTGCAGAGCATGGCAATGAAATTGTCCGGCCTCTCGGCTTGCTTTAGTGAGCGACTGACTGGTTAGCCGAAACATAAGTCATAGCTCATGAATGTGACTACGCCGGTCGGGATCGCCCGTCGCGCAACAATGCCCGTGCTGATCGCCCTCAGCGTCACGCACCTGCTCAACGACATGATTCAGTCGCTGATTCCGGCTATCTATCCGATCATCAAGACCGCCTATGCGCTCGATTTCGGACAGATCGGGCTGATCACCCTGACATTTCAGGTCTCGGCCTCGCTGCTGCAGCCGCTGGTCGGTCTCTACACCGACAAGAAGCCGATGCCGTATTCGATGGTCGTCGGCATGGGGTTTTCCCTGTTCGGCCTCGTCGGCCTGGCCTTTGCCAGCAGCTATTCGCTGCTATTGCTGGCGGCAGCCTGCGTCGGCATCGGTTCATCGATCTTTCATCCCGAGGCGACGCGGATGGCGCGCAATGCGTCCGGCGGGCAGCATGGCTTGGCACAGGGGATCTTCCAGGTGGGCGGTCAGACCGGGGGCGCCCTGGGGCCCTTGCTGGCAGCCTTCATCATCGTGCCGAACGGCCAGGGCAGCCTGGCATGGTTCTCGGCGGCGGCACTGATCGCCATGGCACTGATGGTCTGGACCGCAGGACAGTCCGCACTCGTCGGTCCGCGGCAGGTGCGCGGCAAGGTCGCGGGTGCAGCCGACCCGGTCGCCATCTCGGCACCGCCCCTGGCGAGTGTTGCTCCGGCCGTCGCAATCCTGATTATTCTGCTGTTCTCGAAGAACGCGTACAGTGCGAGCTTCAGCTCGTTCTACACCTTCTACCTGATCGGGAAGTTCGGCGTTTCCGTCCAGACCTCCCAGGTCATGCTGTTCCTGTTCCTGGGGTCCTCGGCGGCAGGTGCCCTGTTCGGCGGCATGCTCGGTGACAGGATCGGGCGCAACAAGATCATCTGGTTCTCGATCCTGGGTGCGCTGCCCTTCACGCTCGTGCTGCCCTATGCCGACCTCTTCTGGACGGGCGTCCTGACCATCATCATCAACCTGATCATGTCGAGCGCCTTCGCCGCCATCCTGATCTATGCGATGGAACTGATGCCGGGCCGCATCGGACTGGTCGGGGGCTTCTTTTACGGGCTGTCCTTCGGACTCGGTGGCATTGCGGCAGCCCTGCTCGGCGAATTTGCCGACCAGCTCGGCATCGAGACGATCTATCGAATCTGCTCGTTCCTGCCGACGATAGGCCTGCTCGCCTGGTTCCTGCCGACCCTGAAGGAATCGCGCCATAGCTGAGCCATGGAGGGTTTGGCCTTGTCTGGCTCGTGGCCTGACAGGTCTGCGGCACGGCCCCTGACAAGCGGGCCGCTTGACCTTCTCGTCCGCTTCAGCCTCATGTCCGGCCATCATGCGCCGCCCCAAACTCCTCTTCGTCGTCACGGAAGACTGGTTCTTCGCCTCGCATTTCCTGCCGATGGCGCGCGCTGCGCGCGAGTTGGATCTGGATGTCGTCGTGATCGCGCGTGAGCGCCAGCATCGTCGCGTCATCGAGGCGACGGGCGCCCGGCTGATTGCGCTCGAAGCGGAACGGGGCAGCCTCTCGCCGCTGGCACTGGTGCGCCAGGTCCAGACACTGAAGCGTCTGATCGCAGCCGAACGGCCGGATATCCTGCACTGCATCGCGCTGAAGCCGATCGCGCTGGCAGGGCTGGCCGGCAGGCTCGCCGGGATCGACCGGCGCGTCTATGCGCTGAACGGGCTCGGCTTCCTCGGGGCCAGACAGGGGCAGCTCGCCGCCCTGGCG
>NZ_JBFTZN010000402.1:0-3698 GCF_056406775.1 Allobosea sp. P1_A7 | reverse complement strand
GCATTGATCGTGCCGATGTTGATCAGGATCGCGCCGGCGCCCTCGGCCATTGCCGCGATCTCGTCGACATGGATCGCCATGGACGGGATCGCGCCGAAGGCGAGCAGCATGTTCGCCGTAATGTTCTGCGCCACMGTATTGGTGAGGCATTGCACCCGCGGGCGGCTCGCTGCCACCCGCGCCAGCACGCCTGCAACGACCGTCGCGTCGAGGCGGGCCGCGGTCATCGTCGCGCTCATTCCGCCGCCGGCAAGTAGAGATTGCCGCCCTTGGCGAGGAATTCCTGCGATTTCTCCGCCATGCCCTCGAGCGCCGCGCGTTCGTTCTCGCCCATCGCCAGCACTTCGGCGCGCAGATCCTGCGTGATCTTCATCGAGCAGAATTTCGGCCCGCACATCGAACAGAAATGCGCGACCTTGTGGGCATCCTTCGGCAGGGTCTCGTCATGGAAGGAACGTGCGGTATCGGGGTCGAGCGCCAGGTTGAACTGGTCCTCCCAGCGGAAGTCGAAGCGGGCGCGCGAGACCGCGTCGTCGCGGATCTTGGCCGCTGGATGGCCCTTGGCGAGATCGGCGGCATGGGCCGCGATCCRATAGGTGATGACGCCGGTCTTGACGTCGTCGCGGTTGGGAAGGCCGAGATGCTCCTTGGGCGTGACATAGCAGAGCATGGCGCAGCCGAACCAGCCGATCATCGCCGCGCCGATGCCCGAGGTGATGTGGTCGTAACCCGGCGCGATGTCGGTGGTCAGCGGTCCCAGCGTGTAGAACGGCGCCTCTCCGCATTCGCGCAGCTGCTTGTCCATGTTCTCCTTGATCTTGTGCATCGGCACGTGGCCGGGGCCCTCGATCATCACCTGGCAGCCCTTGTCCCAGGCGACCTTGGTGAGCTCGCCCAGCGTCTCCAGCTCGGCAAACTGGGCGCGGTCATTGGCGTCGGCGATCGAGCCCGGACGCAGGCCGTCGCCGAGCGAGAAGGAGACGTCATATTTGCGCATGATCTCGCAAATCTCGTCGAAGCGCTCGTAGAGGAAGCTCTCCTTGTGGTGCGCGAGGCACCAGCGCGCCATGATCGAGCCGCCGCGCGAGACGATGCCCGTGACGCGGCTCGCAGTGAGCGGGACATAGGGCAGGCGCACGCCGGCATGGATGGTGAAATAGTCGACGCCCTGCTCGGCCTGCTCGATCAGCGTGTCCTTGAAGACCTCCCAGTCGAGCTTGATCGGGTCGCCGCCGACCTTCTCAAGCGCCTGGTAGATCGGCACCGTGCCGATCGGAACCGGCGAGTTGCGCAGGATCCAGGAGCGGATGTTGTGGATGTTGCGGCCGGTCGACAGGTCCATCACCGTGTCGGCGCCCCAGCGGATCGCCCAGACCAGCTTCTCGACCTCCTCGGCAGCGCCGGACGTCACGGCCGAATTGCCGATATTGGCGTTGATCTTGACCAGAAAATTGCGGCCGATCGCCATCGGCTCCAGTTCGGGGTGGTTGATATTGGCCGGGATGATGGCGCGGCCGCGGGCGATTTCCTCGCGCACGAATTCAGGGGTGACGAATTCCGGAACCGAGGCGCCAAAGCTCTCGCCATCGGCATGGCGCTCGCGTGCGCCTTCGAGCATCGCGGCGCGGCCGAGATTCTCGCGATGCGCGACATAGATCATCTCGGGCGTGATGATGCCGGCCTTGGCGAACTCGTACTGGGTCGCCATCTGGCCGGGCTTCGCCTCGAGGATCGGGCGTGAGGCCGGGCAGGCGGGAACGAGCTGTTCAGGCGAGATATGGCCGTTATCGGCGGCAGTGACGGCGCGGCCGGGCACGGTCGTGAAGCCGCAGGCATCGAGCCAGGCGCGGCGCGGCTGCGGCAGGCCGGCATTCAGGTCGATCGTGACATCGCTCTCGGTGAACGGACCGGACGGGTCGTAGATCCGGACCGGCGGCTCGGAATCGGTGGTGAGCTGAACTTCGCGGAAGGGCACCCGCATCTCGGGATGGTCCGGCGGCGCGACATAGATCTTGCGCGAGCCGATGATCGGTCCGGTCGTCACGCTTTGAGGGGCAGCCTTGACGGTATTCTTCTGGGGCTTGGTGTGGGCGTTCATGGGATCTCCTCCTTGGTCCAAGGTTCAGGAGATCCGGGTTTAGAAGCGGTCCAGTCGCTGTCTGCGGGTACACGTGTGGCGCACGCCGCGTTCCAGTCCCTCCGCCGGTATGACCCGGATCAGGTTCGACGGGTTCGGCTTTGGACGCCATCTCAGCTCTTGCGAGCACCCCTCGGAACGAAGCGGAGGTTAGGGCCGGCGGCTCTTGAACGCAACCGACAAGGGGCGGGATGCGGCCCTGCCATGCGGCGCCGGAATGCCGGGCTCAGGCGAGAATGTCGACGGTCTGGCCCTGGCCAGCGGCAAGAGTAGCCTTCTGGGACTCGGCGCTCTGCTGCAGCATATCCACGAGCGCCTGGTCGGACATCGCCTGCTGCTTCACCATCGCTGTCTGCAAGGTCTGGCGGGTCGAGGCTGCCTGGCTTGCGGCAAAGCTCTGCGCGATCGCGACGGATGTCTCACTCATCATCAACTCTCCTTACGATAGGTCTTAAGCCGGAGAGCTTGCTGATTCCTGAATCTCCTGAGCCGGGGAGACCGGCGCGACGGTCGCCCGCCGCGCCGGTTCTATTGGTTCACTGCGGCTGGTTCTGCCCGGCCAGCAGCGGGGTGATGCGTCGGAGCGTGACGCGGCGGTTCTCGCGGGCGGCCTCCTGCGTCTGCACCTTGAGATACTGCTCGCCATAGCCCTGCGTCGTCAGGTTCTCCGGCGGCACCTGGAAATCGCGCGTCAGGATCTCGGCGACGGATTGGGCCCGGCGATCCGAGAGCGAGAGGTTGTCGACATCCGAGCCGACGGCGTCGGTATGGCCCTCGACCAGGAAGACCTCGTTCGGCGCGCGCTGCAGTGCCTGGCTGATCGAGGCGGCAATCACCGAGAGCCGCTGCGCCTGGTTGGGGGTGACCTCCCAGGACCCGGTCTCGAAGGTCACCGTGTCGATATCGACGCTGCGCATGCGGGCGCGCAGGTCAGGCGAGTAGCGGACCTCGTCGAGCGTGTAGCGGCGTGGGATCGCGGCGATCGGCGGGGCGGTGATCGTCTCATAGATCAGGCGCTGGTCGGCCTGCTCGGCGTCGACGATATAGCGCTCGCGCGGGATCGGCAGGGGCGGCGGCGGCAGCACGACGACCTCGTCCGAGAAGCGCATATCCGGCCGATCGCGGCGGGTGTTGTCGATCATCACGATCTCATCGCCATCGCGCATGCGCCGGGTCCGGCGGATCAGGCGGCCATCCTCGTCGGTCACGGTGATGATGCGGCTGCCGTCCGGCCGTTCGAACACGGTCACGTTCTCGTCTCCGCGCCGTTCGGTCCGTCCCTGCCAGCCGAGGTCGCGGAAGCGCTCGGTCTCGTCGCGGCGGATGATGGCACGGTCGTCGTCGCGGATGATCGTGCGACCGGGCTCGCGAATGATCGTGACGTCGCCCTCGCGGCGCTCCTCGCGGCGCCCGCGGACATCGTCGAGGCGGGTCGCGCCCTGCGTCGCCATGATGCCGCCGAGCACGCCGACGCCAAGGCCGATCGCAGCCGCGCCACCGAGGCCGATGCCACCGCGACGGCCCTGCCGGTCAGGCGGGGGCAGTTGCCCGGGTCCAGCGG
>NZ_JBFTZN010000401.1:0-3721 GCF_056406775.1 Allobosea sp. P1_A7 | reverse complement strand
GGCTCGGCCAGTGCGGTCACCGGCAGCTCGCCCTCGACCAGCCGCGACACCACCGCGCGGCGGGTCGGGTCGCTGAGGGCGTGAAAGGCGAGGTCGAGGGGGGTCGAGTGGTAGGGCATATAGCTCGGTAAGGCGGCCGGCCGTGCCGGTCAATAATAAAAAGGCACTTGCCTTAGTGTTTGGCTGCGAATACGAAGGTGAGTACCTTAGTGTTTGGGAGTGCACCAATGGCAGTTCGTGTCGACCTTGTTATCTCGCTCGATGGCTTCGCAACAACGACGGACCAGACGCCAGACAATCCGTTCGGCCAGGACTGGTCGCGCCTGGTCGGCGCTTATGTCGCGACGAGGACGTTCCGGGAACGTGTGTTCAAGGACACCAGCGGCAAAGGCACCACCGGCATGGACGATGCGTATGCAAAGGACTACTTCGACAACATCGGCGCGGAAATCATGGGCGCCGGCAAGTTCGGGCTGCACAACTTTCCCGACGATCCGAACTGGAAGGGGTGGTGGGGCGATGAGCCGCCATTCGGCTGCCCGGTCTTCGTCCTGACGCACAAGCGACGGCCCTCCATCGAGATGGCTGGAGGCACCACGTTCCACTTCCTCGCGGCGGACCCGGTTGATGCGCTGCAGCAGGCCGTGACAGCCGCAAACGGCAAGGATGTGCGGATAGGTGGCGGACCAACCATGGTTCGCGACTATCTGAAGGCCGGGCTTGTCGACCGCCTGCATGTAGCCATTACCCCAATTCTGCTGGGGCGGGGCATACGCCTCTGGGACGAGTTACGCGGGTTGGAAGCCGGCTACACCGTCAAGTCGGAAACGGCCGAGAGCGGCACTGTCCACCTCACGTTCCAGCGCTAGCCGCCAGCCTGTGGCTTACGGCCATCATGGACTGTCCAAACTTGGTCGATGACTGCCTTCCCGTTTCTGCCCTCGCCCAATGTCCACTTTTCCTGGTTCCATAACCGAAAGCAGACCGACCGGTTTCCACCCTCCTGCGACCTTCGGAACGTCCGGTCATTGGCAGTGGCCCGGCGGGCCAGGAGCGGATGGTGGTCTTTGCTACCTCATTCCGCTTCAAAGGGTGGGGTGAACCGATTGAACGTCCTGATCTCGAGATGGATCAGTTCGCCTGGGAGGGCGCGCTCGTAGCGGCGCACCGATACCGTTCGCGGGGGCAGGGGGGCCGAACCATCCGACGCTCGCTGCGGCGAGGCCGGATCGGGCGCAGGGCGAGCGATCGTCCCGGAGCCGTTCCGGCACCGCGTTTGCTACTGGTTGATCTCGGGCTCGGCGAGTTTCGCGAGCTTGCGCAGGGATTCCTGCCAGCCGAGATAGCAGGCTTCAGTGGGGATCACGTCCGGCACGCCCTCTTGCTCGATACTCACCTCGGTGCCGACGGACACGGCCTTCAAGATCACCGTGACCTTCATCTCGCCCGGCAGGTTCGGGTCGTCGAACCTGTCGGTGTAGACGAGGCGCTGACCGGGAACGAGCTCCAGATAGGTTCCGCCGAAGGCGTGGCTGTGCCCCGTGGTAAAATTCCGGAACGACATCCGGTGGTTGCCACCGACGTTCGCATCGAGCTCATGGACGGTGCAGGTGAAGCCGTAAGGGGGAAGCCAGCTCGCAATCGCGTCCGGTTCGAGGAACGCGCGGTAGAGCTTCTCGGGCCTGGCGGCGATGACGCGGTGCAGTCGGATGGTGCTCGGCATGGATCTCTCCTTCTGGTTCGGTCTTAAGGTGTTCGGTTCTCTCCTGGCGGGCGGTCCTTCACGCTCGACACATCTACGACGAACGGGCTGGTGAGAATTCGACAGCGCATCTTAGAAAAATCCAGAGCACCGGGATGCCTGCAAGCCCTTTGCGAAGACCTTTCCGAAGGTCGCCGCGCTGCCCGGCGAATGAAGGCTCAGCCTGTCGCCTTGCCGATCGCCTCGGCGAGCCCGCCCGGATTGTCCCACGCCATCGAATGGCCCGCCTGGGGCACGATCGCGACGCCGCATCCCTCATCCGCCAAGCCATCAAATTCGGGGGCCGGCAGCGAGTGCTCTCCGACGAGGAGTGTTTTTCGCATGGTCAGGCTGGCGAGCATCTCGCGCCATGTCGGCTTGCATCCGGCGATCAGCGATGCTGCTTCCCGGTGGGCCGCGAACGGGGCGCTGATGGCCAATGAGGCAGCCCAGACCGTATTGCCGACCGCCCTTGCAGCCGCGACGGTCGCCGCATGGCCGCGCGCGGCGAATTCGACCTCGGACATCTCGGCGATTGCCTTGCTGAAGACGCCGCCGCCCGGCTCCAGATTCGGTTCGCCAAGCACGAGCGCTTCGACCCTCGCCCCGAGCAATGCAGCCAGGGTGATGGCCACTGCCMCTCCCATGCTGTGACCGAAGAGGCTGACCGGCCCCTCGCAGACGCTCCCTATGAGCCCGGCAACCGAGCGAGCATGGCCTTCGATGGAATAGCAGAAGTCTGCCGGCCTTTCGCTGAAGCCGGAGCCGAGCAGATCGACGAGTATCGCCCGGCGCCCGGCCAAGGCCGTATCCGCGATCACGCGCGGATAGTCACAGGATGAAGCGCAGCCGAGACCGTGGATGAATACCAKGGGCGTGCCGGCCCCCGGAATGTCCTGATACAGGATATTGGCGGACGCCATCTTCGCCCAGAAAGCCTTCACCGCCCGCTCCATCACATGCCAGGGCAGCTCCGCTAACCCGCTGCGCCGCCGCACCATGTCAGCATGATCTGGAAACCCGACGGAAGGGGTGCCCGGGACGTGTCGCTGGGCCTGACTTATGGCGAGGTCGGGTTGCCGGCCCCATCGGTCATTCGCCCATGCAAAATCGCGACGATCGAGGCAGGCCACGCGGAGAAGCTGGGCCGGATCAAGCCGACGACAATGGCCCAGGTTGGAGATCAACTGCGGACGTATATGGGCGCCTAGAGGCTGCTCCGAGTCAGCGCTCGCGCCGATAGTGCATAGCGACGGCGCCGCTGCGGAGCGGCGTGGCCGAGATCAGCTCGAGCCGTCGCGTGCTGGGCAGCCCGCTCTGGTAGAGGGTTGGGCCGTGGCCGGCGATCCTGGGATGGACGAGGACCTTGTACTCGTCGATCAGATCCAGCCGGTCCAGCTCGGTCGCGAGCTTGCCGCTACAGAGGAGCACGCCGGCCGGGGTCGCGTCCTTGAGCCTCTGCACGCCCGTGCGCAGGTCGCCGGCGATGTGGTGGCTGTTGGTCCACGGGAAGGCCTTTCGCGTCGACGACACCACGTATTTCGGCTTAGCGTCCAGCTTGACCGCCCACTCGCGTATCGCCGGCGGCGCCTCCACGTCGCCGCGGGCGACCGCCGGCCAGTGGCTCTCCATCATCTCGTAGGTGACGCGGCCCCACAGCATCGCCCCGCCCTCGTCCATAAGGCGGGTGAAGAAGGCGTGCGTCTCGTCGTCGGCAATTCCCTCCTGGTGGTCGACGCAGCCGTCCAGGGTGACGTTGATGCTGAAGGTCAAGAGTCCCATGCGACGAGCCTAAGCCATCCGCTCGAAAAGACGTAGGGCTATTGCTCGCGGTTGATGGTGAACTTCCGCTATAGGGCGATTCCGGTAGTGGCGGCGGCCCGCCAGCAACGTCTGAGATGGGTGGAGGCTGTGTGAAAAGAGCCGAGTCGGCTAGGATTCCTGGAGGTGATGCTCCGGGAGCTTAGATGAAGCGCTTCG
>NZ_JBFTZN010000400.1:0-6347 GCF_056406775.1 Allobosea sp. P1_A7 | reverse complement strand
GTCTGAGGGCCGCCCCTCAGCCAAGTGCAGAGCCGGGACACAGAGCATTCCGGAATGGGTTCCCGAGCTCCCGTTCGGGAGAGGTCAGCGCGGCTATGCCGCGCGCTTCAGTCCCACCCTGCTCCAGATTTCGGTCAGCGCCACCACGAGCTGATCGATATCCGCATCGCTGTGCAGCGGCGACGGCGTGATGCGCAGCCGCTCGGTGCCGCGCGGCACCGTCGGATAGTTGATGGGCTGGACATAGATGTCGAAGCGCGCCAGCAGCTCGTCGCTGATCGCCTTGCACAGGCCCGCGTCGCCGACCATCACCGGGACGATATGACTGGGATTGGCGAGATGCGCGATGCCGACCGCGTCGAGCCGACTCCTCAACGCCATGACCCTGTCGGCCTGGCGCTTGCGCTCCACTGAGCTCGTCTTGAGATGACGGATCGCGGCGAGCGCCCCCGCCGCAAGGTTCGGCGGCAGGGAGCTCGAGAAGATGAAGCCCGAGGCAAAGCTGCGGACATAGTCGCAGAGCGCGGCCGAGCCAGCGATATAGCCGCCCATCACGCCGAAGGATTTGGCCAGCGTGCCCTCGATCAGGGTCAGGCGATCGCTGAGGCCGTCGCGCTCGCTGATGCCGCCGCCACGCGGCCCGTAGAGGCCAACAGCGTGGACCTCGTCGATATAGGTCATGGCACCGAACTCGTCGGCAATGTCGCAGAAGGCGGCGACCGGGGCGATATCGCCGTCCATCGAATAAACCGACTCGAAGGCGATCAGCTTGGGCCGGGCCGGATCGATGCTCTGCAGCTTGCGGCGCAGATCGTCGGGATCATTATGGGCGAAGATCAGCTTCTCCGCGCGCGAATGCCGGATGCCCTCGATCATCGAGGCATGGTTCAGCGCATCGGTCAGGACGACGCAGCCCGGGAGCCGGGAAGCCAGTGTCGAGAGCGAGGCCCAGTTCGACATGTAACCGGAGTTGAAGAGAAGCGCTGCCTCCTTGCCGTGCAGGTCGGCCAGTTCCCGCTCAAGCAGCACATGGTAGTGGTTGGTGCCGCTGATATTGCGGGTGCCGCCGGCACCAGCGCCGCAACCGGCAAGAGCCTCCTGCATCGCGGCCAGCACGTCGGGATGCTGGCCCATGCCGAGATAGTCGTTGGAACACCAGACCGTGATCTCGCGGGGCCCGTCCGCGCCATGGTAGCGCGCACGCGGAAAGCGCCCGACGATTCGCTCCAGATCGGCGAAGACCCGGTAGCGTCCCTCCTTGCGAAGCGCGTCGAGCTCCGTGCGGAAGAAGTGTTCGTAGTCCATCGGTGGCCTCCTGCGACGGGCCTCTCCTACGAGAGAGGAGCCTAACGCGAAATGGTGCGCGGTGTCGCGGGGGCCGTTACGGAACGACCGTTACGGCATGTACTGGCCGCCATTGACCTCGAGAATCTGGCCCGTGACGAAGCTGCCGAGTGTCTCGGAGGCGAGATAGAGGAACGCGCCGACGCATTCATCCGCCTTGCCGAGCCGGTCCATCGGGATGCCGGCCTGCATCGCGGCGAGKTGCTCGGGGGTCGAGTAGCGCTCGTGGAACGGTGTCATGATCACCCCGGGCGAAACGGCGTTGACCCGGATCCTGTGTTTGACCAGTTCGCGAGCCCAGCCGCGGGTCCCCGTCGAGATGAACCCCTTTGAGGCGGCGTAGAGCACGGAGCCTGGGCCGCCACCAATGCGCGCCGCGACCGAGCTGACATTGACGATGCTGCCGCCCGTGCCCTGCGCGATCAGGGTCCTGGCCGCCTCGCGCATGAAATGCGCGACCTGGCGGATGTTGAGATCGATGATGTCGTCGATGATGCCATCGTCATAATCGGTGACCGGCACGCGCTTCACCAACCCGCCGGCATTGTTGATCAGCACATCGAGTCCGCCGAGGCCCGAAAGCGCCTCGGCCATGATGCGCGGAATCTCGCCGCTCTCCGTGACGTCGCCGCCAATCAGCACAGCCTTGCCACCGGCCGCCTCGATCTCGCGGGCCACCGCTTGCGCCTTGTCACGACTGGCATTGTAGTGAACGCCGACGCGAGCGCCATTGGCACCGAAGGCCCGCGCAGCCGCCGCGCCAATGCCGGTGCTGGCACCGGTGATCAGTACTCTCTTGCCCCTGAGATCAGCCAATTGCGGCCAGTTCGGTGTCGAATGATGCTGTGTCATCGCGCTCGGCTCTCCCTTAATCGATTGAATTCTTGAGCACGCCAAGGAGGCGTTCCTGAACCATATCGCGTGGGGCACGGCATGCCAGCGCCTCGGGCGCAGGGCACCCGAGGCGTCGCGTCAGATCAGCTTTGCGAGAGGCTGATCAGGCTTGCGGGAGATAGGCAGCCCGCCCGCTCGCCAGAGCGGAGTCGAGGAGTTCGATGCGATCCTGGCCCCAGAAAACCTCGCCATCGAGCACATAGGAGGGCGCCCCGAAGACACCGGCAGCGATCGCGTCGACGCGATTGGCTTCATAGCGCTCAGAACTCGCCGCACTCTCGGCGGCCGTCAGCAGGGCCTCGGCCGGAAGCCCCTCCGCAGTGGCCAGCCCGGCGATCACCGAGCGATCGATAGCGCTGGCGCGAGGGGTGGCGCTTCGGCAGCGGCAGTCCGCCCGTCTCGTCGAAAACCGCCCGCACCGGCATCGGCCGGTAGGTCACCGTCGCGCCATGGCGCTTGGCGGTCTCGAGGAAAGTCGCATGGCCGAGATAGGCCCAGGGCGAGGACAGCGTGAAGAAATAGTCGATCATGCGAGGCATTGGCAGGCGAATCCGTTGTCAGGAGCGCTCAAGATGAGGCGTTCGGCGCACAATGCGCTGCCGGGGGCTGAGCCACCAATTCCAAATCTTGACCTCGCCCATCAGTGCAAGGCCTTTTTCATTGCTGCAGCCACGCCACAAGGACCGGCCGATTATTCACGAAACGGCAAAGCTGCTTGGTTTGAAACCTGAATCCGTCTTGGATCAAGGAGTTAGGGCGCAAAAACCGCCGGAAAGCCGGTTTCCCCTTTCGGATGCCATGCTCTAGACCAGAGGAAATAGAACGGACCACGCGGAAGGGACGAGCATGGCGGTTTCGATCGACGGGCGCACGCTCAAGGGCAAGCAGGTTCTCAAGGTCGCAAGGCCGGGCCCTTCCGGTCGCTACGAGAAGGCCGGCCTCGCCAAGGCGGCACGCGAGCGCATTGCGGCGACACGCGCCCATATCGATGCGCATTTCATGACCGACGATGCGCCGTTCATGTATTCCTTCAACACGGGTGTCGGCCTGTTCAAGGACCAGCGCGTGCTGATGTCGGAGATGACCGAATATCAGCGCAAGAGCGTCTACGCGCACGCGACCGGCATCGGAGAGCCATTCGCTGAAGACGTGACGCGCGCCACCATGCTGTTGCGCGCCAATGCCTTCGCCTCGAATTATTCCGGCCCCCAGGTCGAGCTCGTCGAGCGCCTGCTCGCCTGCCTCAATGCCGGCGTGCACCCGGTGATCCCGCAGAAGGGCTCGGTCGGCGCCTCCGGCGATCTCGCCCCGCTCGCCCATATGTCGGCGGCTGTCTGTGGCTTCGCCGAAGCCGAAGCGATCTACAAGGGCAAGCGCATGCCGGCGCGCGATGCGCTGGCGAAGGCTGGCCTCACACCGGATTTCCCGCTCGGCGCCAAGGATGCCTCTGCCCTGATCAACGGCTCGACGGTTTCGCTCGCGCTCGGCGTCCTGGCGAGCGAGGATGCCAAACGCTTGGTCAAGGCGGCCGATATCGGGCTCGCGCTTTCGCTGGAGGCGATGCGGGGCGAGCTTGCAGCCTTCGATCCGCGCGTCCACGCCGCGCGTCCCCATCCGGGCCAGGGGCTGGTGGCCCGCAATATCCTGAAACTGACGCAGGGCTCGAAGCGCTGCTCGGCTTCGGCCCGCGAGACGATCTACCCCGACGAGATCGGCCGCACCCCCGGCAAGCCGCCGTCACCACGCGTGCAGGATGTCTATTCGCTGCGCTGCGGCCCGCAGGTGCATGGTCCGGCACGCGAGGCCCTCGACTACGTGCTGCGCGTCATCGGCACCGAGACCAACTCGGCCACGGACAACCCGCTGATCTTCGAGGAAAGCGGCAGCTTCACCGTGATCTCCGGCGGTCATTTCCACGGCCAATACGTCGCGCAGGCGATGGACCTGCTCGCCATGGCCATGACCGATCTCGGCTCGATCTGCGAGCGCCGCCTCGCCCGGCTGATCGACCCGACGCTCAGCTACGGCCTGCCGCGCAACCTGCTCGCCGGCAAGCGCGGCCTGAATACCGGCTTCGCCACGGTGCAGTGCTCGATGTCGGCGCTGGTGATGGAGAACCGGACGCTGTCGTCGCCGGGATCCGTCGATTCGATCCCCGGCAAGTCGAATGCCGAGGATCATGTCTCGAACTCGACCTGGTGCGGCCGAAAGGCTCGCACCGTGGTCGAAAATGTCGAGATGATCATTGCCATGGAAATCCTGATGGCCTGCCAGGCGCTGACCCTGATCGCGGAGACCGCCAAGGGCCATCCGCTCGGCCGGGGCACGCAGGCGGCGCTCGACGCCTTGCGCGAGACGATCCCGCCCGCGCTCGACGGCGACCGCTGGTACGCCGCCGAGATGAATCAGGCGACGGCGCTGGTGCGCTCGGGCGCGATCGTCGAGGCGGTCGAGGCCGTGGTCGGGGCGCTCGAGTAAGGCCAGCCGTCACGCGGCTTTTGCACGAAAATAGCTGCTCGGCGCGTACAGCCGAGCAGGACGAGGGGTTACCCCTCCTGCCGCGCCAGCTCCAGGATGGTCTCGAGCAGCACCCGGATCGCGATGCCGGCGTCGAGTTCGGTCATGTTCTCCAGCGGGGAATGGCTGATGCCCCTCTCGCAGCGGACGAAGAGCATGGCTGAGGGACAGAGCCGTGCCATCGCCATGGCGTCATGGCCCGCGCCGGACGGGAGACGGCGAGCACTGAGGTTCGAGCCCGTACGTGCGATGCCCGTCGCAAAGGCCTCCTGCAGCCGCTCCGCCATCGGCGTCGCATCTTCCTGCGAATAGGGCGTGATCTCCAACCCGACACCGCGCCGAGCCGCGATCGCGGCGAAGCGCTCGGCAATGGCCTTGTCCATGCTCGCCAGTGTCTCGTTGCGCGGCGAGCGGAAATCGACGGTGAAGTCGACCGCGCCGGGCACGACATTGGTGGCGCCCGGATCAGGCCTGAACACGCCTACCGTGCCGACCGCCTGCTCATGCGCAGCCGCAATATCCTCGAGCGCCAGCGCCATCTCCGCGGCAGCCGCAAGTGCATCCTTGCGCAGCTTCATCGGAACCGTCCCGGCATGGCCGGCCTCGCCCGTGACGCGGACCCGGGCCCGCTTCTGGGCGTTGATGGCCGTGACGATGCCGACGGCTTCGTTCTCGCTCTCCAGCACCGGACCCTGCTCGATATGGACTTCGAGATAAGCCTTTACGGAGCCGGGCTTGCGCTTCAGGGCAGCAATTCCCGATGGGTCCCCGCCGAAGGCGACTAGAGCATCACGCAGCACCACGCCATCCGCATCCCGGGAGTCGAGCCAAGCCGTATCATAGTGCCCGATCAAAGCCGACGAGGTCGAAAGGGAGGTCGGAAAACGCACCGTCTCCTCGTCCCCGAAACCGACCACCTCCAGTGCGAAGGGCAGGACGATGCCGGCATCGCGAAGCGCCTGCGCTGCAAGGATACCGGCGACGACGCCGAGATTGCCGTCAAACCGGCCGCCATCCTTCACCGTATCGATATGCGAGCCGATCAGCACGGCGGGAAGACCAGGCTTTGCGCCCTCGCGTCGGCCCTGGACCGATCCGGCGGCATCGATGAAGGCGTCGAGCCCCGCCACTTCCATCGCGCCCTTCGTCCACTCGGCAGCCTGCCGATGCGAAGGGGACAGGTAGAGACGGGTGATCTTGCCCGGCTCGTCGGTGAAGCGGTTCAGTCCATCGAGTGCGGCAAAGGCACGGGCACCAAGGACGGCGGCGGAAGGAAGTGAGGCGGTCATGGCGAAACCATAGCGCATCGGCCCTGCGGGGGAAGCAGCCAGAGGCGTCCCCAGGTCGAATTTCCATGACTGGCGCGGCAGCCCATCCGCCTGCTAATCATCCAGCCGGAGCACCGTCTCTCTTCACCCCTGGAAAGCACTCGTCCGCGCCGCACCGCCGGTACCGGATGAAGCGGCTCCCCATCGCGAGACGTTGCCATGACCGACCCAACCGACCACGGAATCCGCTTCGGACGGATTGCCGCCATGTTGCCAGTACGCGACATGGACAAGGCCCACGACTTCTACACACGGGTGCTCGGC
>NZ_JBFTZN010000399.1:0-3761 GCF_056406775.1 Allobosea sp. P1_A7 | reverse complement strand
GCCCTGGATATTGTCGTCACCACCGGTATCCGTGATGATGTCGTCGCCGGCGCCGCCACGAAGCTGGTCGTTGCCATCGCCGCCCTCGATGCGGTCATTGCCGCCATCGCCCCAGACGGTGTCGTCGCCCTCGCTCGCGATCAGAATGTCATTGCCGGCAGTACCGCCGAGAACGACATGCTCGTCTCCGGTGTATTGGAGATAGTTGGTGTCGGGCCCGACAGTGTTCGGGTTGTCGCGAATGACGAGCGGAAGCAACGGATCGCCGTTTGTCGGGTCGGAATTCCCCGCGATGAGGTCAGTTCCAACGACGTTGTCGGCACTTTCGTCAACCACGGTATTGGGGTCATCGAGCTGAATGCCATCCGGCCCAGCCTCGTTCAGCCCTGTATGCTGTTTTGTCGGGTCGACTTCGAGCGTGAAGCCAGGTGTCGTGAAGACAACCCCCGGGAGATGGGTCGCCGACGAGTTCGCCATGATCAGCTTGGCGAAGGAGTTGCTCTCGAGCTCTGCATTGAAGCTCAGGCCGGACGTGCGCTCGAGATAGTAGAAGCGGTCGCCGTCCTGCAGCTTTTCAAGCTGGTTCTCGAAGATGAAGTTGAAGGTCGAGCCCAGCATGCCGCCGAAGGGCATCTTCTCCTCGGCGAGACCGCCGATCCAGAGATCGATGGCATCGACGCCGGTGGTGGTGACGCCATTGGCCAGGTTGGCCCAGGCCCCCGTACCATTCAGGAAGTCGAGGCGGTCGGCAGGTGCGCCGGCGCCACCGAGGACCAGTGACATCGCCGCTGCACGCTTGGCCGCGAGCGTCGTAGCGCCCGCGATCGAAGAATGCGTGCCATAGGCGGCAATGAAATTGATCAGCGAATCCGGGTGCTTCAGGCTCTGAACCAGAWCCGCCCAGCTGGTGTAGGGCTTGAGCTGGACTTCGCCGGTCGACGTATAGATTTGCCGACGGACTTCGTTCAGCGAKGGAATACCGACGTCCCGGCCGCGCGCGAGGTTGATCGCGGGAAGGTCGAGCGGCAGGCCGAGCAGGTTGTTGCGCAAGGCCTCCGTGACGAACTCGTCGATCTCGTTGCCGGCCTGGCGGGTCACGCCGCGGACGATCGCGCTGACTGCGTCTTCCGGATTGGCGCCGCTGGCCGCGAAGGCGAGCGGGTTCAGGAAGGCYGCGATCAGSCCSATCTGCTGGTCGGGATTGYTSGGATCGGMYGAGACGACRTCGAAATYCGCSGTGAAGCGATCAACCGTCTCGGTCAGCATCGAGTGGCCGAARCGATARACSGTGTGYGCGAACTCCGCGACGATCGAGGGATCCAGGTCGACGTCATAGACCTGGGTCGGTGCGAAGAAGAGGTCGACATTCGGCTGGATCGTCCGGGCGAATTCCTCGAAGACCAGATGCTGATACTGCATCTCGGTGCCGAATTTCGCGGTCTGGAACAGGCGCTCGCCATTCCACTGCAGGGCCGCGATCTCTGCGGGTGTCGCCGGGAAGGTCGCCGGCTCGGTGCCGGAAATCAGCCATTCCTTGAGGAAGGTCAGGTCGCCTGAGGTCAGCACCGTGTTCTTGGTCTGCTCGACCAGCCGGTTATGCTCGGAGTGGAAGATCGCGTGGACGGCGGTGAGGCCGATATTCTCGTTCACGCGGCCGTCGCCGGCGATGTAATGCGCGTCGAGAAGCTCGTTGTCATAGGCAAGGTTGTTACCCTGCTGATTCGCGGGCACGGGATTGCCCGTCAACGCATCGCCATCGGGAACAAGGTCGTCAGCCGTGTTGGCAACACCGTCGGCACCGAGACCAGCGAATACCGGCACGGCGTTGTGGGCGATATCGTTGAGGAAGGCGTGGCCGGTACGCACGGCATTGGTCAGGGAAATCGGCAAAAGCGGATTGCCCTCGACGAGGATGTCGTCAGCGGTGCCGCCGATGCCGTCCAGCCCCTTCATTACGACCTGCGGGAAGCCGTTCGGGCCCTTGATGAAATTGCCATAGGCGTCGGTCGCCAGCAGCGGACCGCTGTCGATATCGGCGTCGGTGAGATTGATGCCGAGAATGTCGCGCGCCTGCGCCTTGACCACCTTCCACGTCGCCATGCCACCGATTTCGGTGTCGTCAGCGGTGCCGAATTTCCCGTCGACGCCCAGGTCGCGATTGGTGATCAGCTGGCCTGTCGCGACCGGCTCACCGTCGCCGTTGAGCTGATAGCCACGCAGGAAGACCTGGTGCGAGGGATGTGAGGAATAGGTCTGGTTCTGATCGACGAAAGGCGATGTCGTATTGGTGTGCTCGTGGATGTCGTCGGCATTACCGAGGATCCCGTCCGGACCAGGCAGGTTGGTCGCCCGGGTCAGGACCATGAAGTTCGGGGCGCCCGGGGCCGGATTGAACAGCGGATCGTCCGATTTGAGCGGGATGAAGACCGTGCCCGAGCCGCCCTTGGTCACGAGATCGAGACCATGGTCGAAGAACTGGCCGAAGAAGGTCATCCAGGCGTTGAACGGCGCCGACAGACCGGCATCCGGCGCAATGTTCGGGATTTCGAAGACCTGCTTGTCATCGGGCGTGCCGAACTGGCCATCGAGCCCCGGGCTGGTGACGATCGTCAGGCCGAGATCGTCGACCACACCGTCAAAGGTCGCCTGGGCGGCGACGACCGGCGCATTCGCGTCGTTCAAGGCCGCCTGATCGAGCGCAACCTGGCCCAACGCCTGAGTCTGGGCGGTCTGGGCTGGGACGAGAGCGGCCTGAGTCGAGGTAACGAGTGCGTCCGCTTCTACGACCGCTGCTTCGGCATCCGTCCGCACCTGGACGGCGTTGTCGCGTGCGATGACAGCCGCCTGCACTCCGGGGTCGGTCAGAGGATCTTCGCCCGCCGGCACCGCGGCAATCGCCAACGCCAAAGCTGTCTCCGCGGTCGATTCTGCCAACTCCGCAGCCGTAACTGCGCCTGCCGCGGCCGTGGCAGCGGTGGTTGCGGCATTCGCAGCGGCCGTCGCTGTGGCGAGATTGGTATCCGCCGTTGCAAGGATCGCCTGTGAAGCCGTGAGCGCCGTCTGCAGAGCCGCAATTCCGCCCGCCGCAGCCGCTTTCACAGCGTTGAATGCCTGGAGGGCAGCGTTGAAGGTCTGGGTATCGGCGAAAATATCCTCCGAGCCGGCGTTGCGAAGGGCAGCCGCGATCGCGGCGGGATTATTCGCGGTCTGGTCGACGATCAGGTTGCTGATCGTGCGCGGCTGCGAGTCGATCACAAATGTGTTCGTCGTCTGCTGATAGGAGGTCCCGGCCTCGGCCGGCTTGAACACTGGCGTCGTGACGCGCGGGAAGACGTTGTCGGCCGCACCGAAGGTGTCGCTCTGCTGCTGATTGAGCAGGTTGTTTCCGGAACCATCGACCGTGCGCAGGCCTAGCGGCACGCGCACATTCGGCAGCAGCGAGGTCAGCGGCGTACCAGCGGCATTCGCCTCGGCGATCTTGATCTGGTCGAGGATGAAGTTGAGGTCCGAGCGCACCAGCATGATGCCCTCGCCGCCCGCCGTCGCATCGACGACCGGGGTCGGCGCGACTGGCGGGGGAAGCGGCGCCCCCGCCGCGACCACAGCTGTCGGATCCGAGAACACTGTCTCGGTGACGCCATGGCCGTCGGTGTAGATCGCCTTCACGCGCAGGGCCGAGCCGACGAGATCGGGCGTCACCTTGAAGGTCGCGCCGTCGGCACTCTGGAAGGCGAGATCCCCGAGCGGAAGCAGGATGATGT
>NZ_JBFTZN010000398.1:0-4405 GCF_056406775.1 Allobosea sp. P1_A7 | reverse complement strand
GACATCGGGACCTATCAGAAGTTCAAGTGTGGTCTCAGTATCTGTTTCGAGGAAAACCACCGCGCCCTCACCGGCGTCGCCACTGATGATCATCTGCTTCAGCTTCGTCACGGTGAAATTGAGATTTTCCGACAGCATCATTTTGCGATGTCCTCCCTTTCCGTTTCGATCATTCAGCGTAATGTTGCTGCATTGGGCCTCACCGGCCACGGCCAGCACATATTTTCCACTTCACAGCCGACCTCGTGGGCGACATGKGAGAGATATTGGGCCCGCGCCTCTGCCGTATCGGGCAGGCAATGCTGGTGTAGCCAATCGAAGTAGTCTTCAATTTTCAGGTTGACGATCTGGGCCGAACARCCGCTGGCCAGCAGATCCATCGCCTGGGCCACTGCCCGCGTCAGCCAGTCTTGATATGTGGGCGGTAGATAATCGCCATCTTTCATCTGGCGAAGGCAGATATAATCAGCCCGTCCCAACCAGGGCAAAAACACCACGCTGCTGAAGGTCGACATCACGGCAACCCCTGTTTTCAGAGGGGAATGATATGACCCTGCTTTTGGCAAAACCTTATCAAATGTTTATTTTTGCACTTCCTCGGAAAGGGCGAGTGCTGCGGCCGGAACGATTCCCGTCCCCTCGGGCGGCCGCGGCGGGAAGCGCCGAGCGGAACTTGCGGTGTTGTATGCGTTCGATCCTTTACCTCAATGGGGTCGACTTCCGGGCAACAGCCTGGACGAGCGCCGGCAATGGCTCATCAAGATCAAAGGAGACGCCGGTCCCGGGATCAGACTGAGCGAAGAGGTAGACGCAGATGGCGAAGCCTTTCTCGCCGTCGCCTGTGTTTATGAGCCTTGAGGGCATCATCGCGAAGCGAAGGAGCATCGGCGCTGGGCGGAATCGGCCGGCTGCTGCTCGCGGCGCGAAAAAGAGATCGGCTCTCCTATGTCGGAGCCGTGGGCACCGGCTTCACGGATCGGTCCGCGACAGCGCTGCGGAAGCAGCTCGACGCGCTCGTGATCGATAAGCCTGCACTGCAAATGACGAAAACGGGCGCAAACCACCTTCGCCACCAGCACGCCTTTCCCAGTGAACATCAGCTTTCACATTGCGGACTGACTGGTTGCCCCGGTCCGCAACTCTTTCCGCTCCTCATAAGCTGCGATCGCGGTCTTGAGCATTTCGAGTTCAAGGGTCTCTACTTGATTGCGCTTTGCATCTTCCAACTGCCCGACGCGATGAAGCGCATAGCGATAGTCCTCATGGCAGGTGATGCAGACAGTCGGTGTTTCCGGTTCGAGTGCGGATACCGCGGTCATGGGATTGCTCCTTCCGTGGCATGCTGCCTTTTGTTGCCTCCAGATGCTGAGCTAATATTGTCTGGAAACGCAGACATTCACCTTTGTTAATGAGTCGGGCGCGTTTGCTTTGCAATCCTGTCGGAAAGGCGCGAGCGCCGGACCGCATTGGTCGGGCGGGCGGGCTGAAAGGCGAGCGATCGCGGTGACGATATTCTTCATCGACAGCGACGACGGTGCGCGCGAAGTCATCGACCGGCACGGGTTCGAGTTTTCCGATGCGGAATCCGCTATTCAGGCCGCGTATAAAACATTGCACGACATGGCTCGCGACCAACCTCGGTTGACCGGCCGGCGACGCCTGTCTGTATCGGTGCGCGGTGGCGAGGGAAACACGATCTATGCCGCCACGATCATTTTCCAAGGCAGCATTACTGGCCCGTGAGGCGGGACTCAAGCGGCCGCCCGCAGATGAAGATAATCGTCCTGGAAATCAGCCAGTTCGACGAGCCCCGACCAATCCAGGATGGTGAGTTCCTTACGGCCGACCCGGATGAGWTTGGCCGAGCGCAAATCCTGCATGATGCGATTGACATGGACGGTCGACATGCCCTGCGCGTCGGCAAGCACCGTCTGGGTGAAGGGAAAAGGCATGGTCAACTCGACCACAACCCCGATTGTCTGGAAGCGCACGTAAAGTTCGCAGATGACGTGGGCAATCCGACTGGGTGCCGAGCGGCGGCCGATATTGCTGATCCATTCCCGAAAGATGGAGCTATCGATCAGCGCTTCGCGCCAGAAGAAACCAGCGACGCGCGGGTGGGTTGCGAAGAGGTGGTAAAGCGATCGATGAGGGATATAGGCGACCGTGCTGTTCGTCAGGGCCGCCAGGCTATGATCCATGCGTTCAAGATAGAGGCTTTGAAGGTCGGGGATATCGCCAGGAATATGAAAGGAGAAGATCTGTCTTGCGCCCTCGCCAACAATCTTGAAGCGAAACCCAATGCCTTCGAGAATCAGGCACGATTGCGTGGGGTGATCCCCTTCGCGCACGATCTCGGCTCCAGCGCGAACCTGGCGCACGACAGTCGAGAGGGCAAGGATCGCATCGACTTCTTCGGAACCGAGGGGGACGACGCCGTCGATCTTGCGCCGCAATGCCTCGAGCAGCCTGTCCGGCCTGTTTGGCATTGCCCGTCCCTCCCCCTATGGGCGAGAGCGGGAATCGCGGTCACCGATAAAGTGGATTTCATCAAATTTCGTAAGAAGACGCTCCGTCACAGGTTATCACTCGATCTTAACCTAGGTTATGATTGAAGCTAAACAGCGTCCGCGCCAAGGTATTTTCAAGAGTGCGGGAGTGCCGGGCATGAAGCCCGAGGCCGCTGATCGCACCCTTACTCTGKCGGAGTTACTTCTATCTGTTGGCTAATAAACGGCCCGCGCGTCCAGCGTCTTCACCACCAAACTCAAACCGTCTCGGTTCACCAACCATCTTTCCCGGGTGAACATCAACTGAGCGCTTCAATGAGCGGTGGGAAAGCCGGGCCAGGGCGCGGCGGTTTGCACCGTGGGGCCGGACAATTGGCTGCCAACGGTTGATTGTTCTTGAATATAGCGGCTCCGCGCTGCGGCCGAATCCACTTCAGCCTCATTCGCTAGCCAAGCGTAATAATCGTCGAGGTGAATAGTGACGATCTTCAGGGCGCACCCTTGCGCCAGCAACCGGCGCATATCGCGAAAAGCATTGTCGAGCCATGCGTCATAGGTGCCCGGAAGGCGTTCGCCTTGGCTTATGTCCCGTATCTTCTCGAAATCTTTGCGCTCGTACCACGGGACAAGGAGCACGGTGGTCGGGTCGATGCGCTTCACAACGATCTCCTGTTTTCTCCCTTGCAAGATCAAAGGACCATGGTCTCCCGCATTCGCTCATTAACATTCGTTAATTCCCGACTGAGAATCGGGAGGCATGTTTCGTAGGCGGATTGTCCGAAAGACGGGAACGCCAGAGACACCCTTCCCCTGTTAGCCACATGAACGACGCACAGAAGCGCGGGCTTGCACGGCTCATGCTCCGTCGGCCGCTAAACCGCTCGGACTTGCCGATTAAATGCGACCGCATCTCGGCACTGCCGGACCTGCTCGAAGAGTATGATCTGGCGTGCGAAGCGGCGGCCCATTGGTCGAAAATCACTTCTCCAGCGGGGCGCGTACGCGCGGAGGAATACCGCGTGCTTGCGGTTGAGATTGAGCAGGAGATTGATGATGCGATTAGTGCTGTAGGCCATCTCACTGGGATGGAATGACAGAGCCCCAACCAGTTGGCTCAGTTCGATCTTTTCGGGTTTGTCTTCAAGCGCCAAGTGATGTTCGACCCTTTCAGTAGCGCGGTCGACGTCAAACGGCGCTGTGAGGGCAAATGTCTGTTATCCCACCCGCGGTGTAGTCGCTATTTGTCCGCAAATTGGAATTGCGCGCCCACTCCTGACCGACGACCTCCGAAAACCCGGTTGCTAGCCAACGGAGTAACCGTCCAAAAATTAGCAGGGAGTAGTTCCCATGATGCGGTTCACAGGAATAGCGCCTATCGCTTTTGCTGCCCATTCAGGCTTGGCCTGCGCGCAGCCAGCGACCGTCGGTCAGCCCGATGAAATGCCGCGCAGTCGCGCCGAAAGACCGGCGCAAGCCGATGTKGCCCCGCGCGCTCCTGGGAGCGACGTTGGGGGCGCACAGCGCCGCGACGAGTCGCCGGGCGAACGACGCGGYGCTCAGATCGAACAACCTCGTGGTCCGGAAACGCCGCGGGGTCAGTTGCCTCGCGAGCGCGAGCAAGCTGAGCGGGAGCGACCGATTCAACCTTCGGACACGCGTGCTCCGCAAGAGTTGCGGAGAGCGCAACCTGAAGAGCGCGATCGGGGCGCCCAGCGGCAAGACGAACGAAATGGCCGAAGGGACACCGATCGGGCTCAGCCGAGCAACCGCGGGCCCGATTCGCATGAAAGCGCGCAGCCTCAGCGTCCAGATCGCCGCCCCACCGATCCCACCACGGCGCGACCTGCGTCGACCCAGGATCCGAATACGGCACGGCCCGCGCCGACCCCGAATTC
>NZ_JBFTZN010000397.1:0-3770 GCF_056406775.1 Allobosea sp. P1_A7 | reverse complement strand
GGCGTCTTGGGTTGCGATTTGAGCACTGTGATGGGGATCGACGCCGTGGTGGCCGGCCGGCTTGTCAGCACGCCGCAGCCCGGCTTTGCCCTGCACCAGCTGACCTAGGGCGGCGGCGCCGAGGGGAGGGCGACGCAGAACGCGACGGCCTCCCCTTTGATGACCCGGACCCGGCGGGTGGAACTGAGCCTCGCATTCAATCTGAGGCGTCACTCGGCGCGAAGATTCTCGGCTGACGCTTTGCCCGACCGCCTGTCTGGCACGAGCTGAAGGCATCCTGGCGCGCCGTAGCGATGAGCCTGCATGCCATGGCTTGCAGATCAACTTCGCCACGCAACGACAAGCGGACCGACATTCTTGGCAGAAATAGTCCCATACAAGTCCCCTGGCGCAATTCAGTCGGACGAGAGAACGATGCCTCTCGTCCCAATTTACGCGCGGGATGCGGACGGCGATGCGAGCTTCAAATGTCCCTGCGAGGTTGGGAATACCGTTTGGCTCAGCGTGTCATGCCCCAGCGGCGTACGGTCACCCGTTCGAGCGTGGCGAAGACAACATTCTCGACCAGAAGACCGATCAGGATGACCATGACGAGGCCCGCGAAGACGCGGTCGGTATAGAGCTCGTTGCGGTTCTGGAAGATGTACCAGCCAAGGCCGCCGCGGCCGGAGGCTGCGCCGAAGACGAGTTCGGCGGCAATCAGGGTACGCCAGGCGAAGGCCCAGCCGATCTTGAGGCCGGAGAGGATCGCAGGCAGCGCTGCGGGGATCAGGATCTGCAGCACATAGGCCGGGCCTTTCAGCCCATAGTTTCGCCCCGCCATGCGGAGCGTTTCCGGCACGGCCTGGAAGCCGGCGAAGGTGTTGAGCGCCAGCGGCCAGAGCACCGAATGGATCAGCACGAAGATCAGGCTGCCGGAGCCCAGCCCGAACCAAAGCAGGGCGAGCGGCAGCAGCGCGATCGCCGGCAGCGGATTGAACATCGCCGTCAGTGTCGAGAGCAGGTCGCGCCCGAACTGGGTTGAGACCGCCAGCGTCGTCAGCAGGAAGGCAAGCGCGATGCYGGCGAGATATCCTTGCGCCAGGACGGTCAGCGAGATCCGCACCCGCTCCAGCAGTTCTCTGCTCGCAAGCCCTTCGGCGAGAGCCTTCATGGTGGCGAGGAAGCTGGGGAGGAGGAGGTCGTTGTCCTGCCAGCGCGCCAGCCCTTCCCAGGCGAGCGCAAGCAACGCGATGATCACCGCCTTGCGCAACCAGCCCTGCTGCCAAAGCCGCGCCGCCAGCGGCAGGGCGCGCTCGAGCGGTGTCTCGACGAAGGGGGCGAGGGTCCGGTCGTATTCCGGGCGGATCGGCGGGGAGACGTGCTGGTTCATCGCGGCTGGCCCCCCACTGCCGCCGCTTTCGGATCGGTCTCGAACAGGCGCTGATGCAGCCCCTGGACCGTGGCCTGGAAGGCCCCGCTGCCCACGCTGGAGAGATCGAAATCGTGGCTGTTGACCTCGGCGCGCACCCGGCCGGGATGGGGCGAGAGCAGCGCGACGCGGTTGCCGACGACCAGCGCCTCCTCGATCGAATGGGTGACGAAGAGCAGGGTGAAGCGCACCTCGTTCCAGAGCGCCAGCAGCTCCTCCTGCATCTTGCGGCGCGTCAGCGCGTCGAGCGCGGCGAAAGGTTCGTCCATCAGTAGCACCCTGGGCTGCATGGCGAGCGCGCGCGCAATGGCGACGCGCTGCTTCATGCCGCCGGAGAGCTGGTGCGGATAGCTGTCGGCGAACTGCGAGAGCCCGACCTTGTCGATGTAGTGGCGTGCGCGCTCTTGCGCCTCCCGCCGGCCGACCGCGCCCGAAGCGCGCAGCGGGAAGACGACGTTCTGCGCGACCGTCTTCCAGGGCGGGAGCTGGTCGAACTCCTGAAAGACGACGATGCGGTCGGGCCCCGGCTCCTGCACCGGCACGCCGCCCAGGGTGATCTCGCCCTCGGTCGGCCGGATGAAGCCCGCCACGGCCTTCAGCAAGGTCGACTTGCCGCAGCCGGACGGACCGAGCAGCGCGAAACGGTCGCCCCCGTAGACGTCGAAATCGACGCGATGCGTGGCCCGCACGACGCGTTCCGGCGTGTGGTATTCCAGCGTCACGCCGGCGACCTGCAGCAGCGGCGCGGGCAGGGGCGTCTGGGCCACCTGCCGGCCCGACGCCTGGGCCGCGACCTGATTGCGGACGGACTGTTCCTCCAGCCCGGTTGCAGCCCGGTCGTCGCGGTTGGCCACCAGCGTCATCGTGCCCCGCCGGCTCAGCTGCCGGCCGTCGTGATGCGCGGATCGGCGAAGAAATAGTCGCCGAGCACCTTGGGCTCGACCTTGATCGCGCCGACGCGATGCAGGAACTGACCGAGGCCGAGCGTGTTTTGCGGTTCGACCTTGAAGGTCACTTCGGGGCTCTTGATCACCTTGAGCAGCAAGTTGCGGTCGGTCTTGGCGCCCGTGGCCTTGAGATAGATATCGGCAGCCTGTTCCGGGTTCGCGACGATGAATTTCGCGGCCTCGTCCAGCGCATCGAGGAATGCCTTATGGGTCTTGGGGCTGTCCTTGTAGAATTTCTCGGTGCCGTAGAGCACGGTCGAGGAGGCAGGGCCGCCCTGGACGTCATAGGAGTTCAGGACGATGCGCGCCTTCGGGTTATCGGCCAGTTCCTGTTCCTGGAAGGGCGGGTTTCCGAAATGCCCGGTGATCTCGGTGCCGCCCTTGATGATCGCGGCGGCCGCCTCGGGATGCGGCAGGGTCACGCTGATCGTGTCGAGCTTCGCGAATTCCTTGTCGCCCCAAAGCTTGGCGGAGGCCCATTGCAGGATGCGCGCCTGCACGGAGACGCCGACCGCCGGCAAGGCGATGCGGTCCTTCTCGGTGAAGTCGGCGATCGTCTTCACGTTCGGATTGTTGGTGACGAGGTAATAGGGAAAATTGCCGAGCGAGGCGATGCCCTTGACGTTCTGTTTGCCATGGGTGCGGTCCCAGAGCGTGAACAATGGGCCGACGCCGGCGCTGGCGATTTCGATATTGCCCGAGAGCAGCGCGTCGTTGACGGCCGCGCCGCCGGAGAGCTGGACATAGTCGACCTTGATGTCGATGCCGGCTGCCTTGCCGTGCTTCTCGATCAGCTTCTGATCCTCGGCGACGTTCAGGAGCAGATAGACGACACCGAATTGCTTGGCGATGCGCAGCTGGCCTTCAGCGGCCCTGGCCGGCCCTGCGGCTGCGAGGCCCAAGAGACCAAGGAGGGCTATCGCCCGCCGGCGCCAGAGCAGGGTGACTGGCTTCATGGTTCGCTCCCGATGCATCCGAATTGGTCGGCGCCGAATGGCCCGTACGATGATCCGGAATCTGACGACGTGGATGAGGCGCGTCAATGAGAATGTTCTTTTTATAGAACGATCCGAACGAGGATGTTCACCCCCATCCACCGCGTTCAGGAGATAAACTCTGTGTCGCGTGGAAAAGATCAGGCCGGATTCTACATTTTTCCGGGCCGGCGGGCGGATGCAGTCTGGTTGTTCTCCAAGGTTTGTTCTCTTTAAAAAACGCTTCTCTTGACCCATCGGTTGTTGGGCCCGCATGCTTTTGGCGTGGCGAGAGAGCCGCGGGACCAGGCGAATGCGGGCCAATCCCGCCCCGACCTGCCCTCGAGTGGCGATGCGAAGCGAGGTTTCAATGTCCAAGCCTGAGCGCCGACTAACGCTGAACCTTTTCATCTATCCCGGCGGGCATCATGAGGCGGC
>NZ_JBFTZN010000396.1:0-3775 GCF_056406775.1 Allobosea sp. P1_A7 | reverse complement strand
GCGGTCGAAGGGTTCCGCTAGCATGCGGTAATCTTGGAACTGGAAATCGACCGACAGCCCCTCGGCGGCAGCCCGCTCCTGCGCGACGGAAAGCTGCTCCCGCGAGAGGGTGATGYCCTTCACCGAGGCACCGGTCTCGCGCGCGATGCTCAAGCCCAGACCGCCCCAGCCCGACCCGATATCGAGGACGCGCTGGCCCGGCTCGATCGCCAGCTTGGCGATGATGTGGTGCTTCTTGGCCGCCTGTGCGTCCACGAGCGAAATGTCCGGGCTCGGAAAGTAGGCGCAGGAATACTGCAGGTCTTCGTCGAGGAAGAGCCGGAAGAACTCGGTCCTGAGGTCATAGTGATGGGCGACGTTGCGTCTCGCCCAAGCCAGATTGTTGTTCTGGGTGATGCGCCTGATCGCCGTGCGGAATTGCGTGAGAGGCCGCGTCCACGCGGTCAACTCCTGTCGCGATGCGCCGGCGATCAGAATGTCGAGAAGGTCGTAGAGACTGCCACGCTCGACGACGACACGCCCGTCCATCACCGCCTCGCCAAGAGCAAGCTCTGGATTCAGCGCCAGTTTCAACTCGGTCGGACGGTCGAGAATACGCATCGTCGGCCCAGGACTTCTCCCGGCGCCGACGGAGCGCTGGGATCCGTCGGCGAAGACAACATCGAGCCGGGATTTCCCCACCAGCCGGGACAACATCGATTCAATGAGCGCGCGCAAGGACGTCACTCCGTCAGCGAACTCCCCTTCGCCAAAAAAATGGCAATGGAGCCCCTTCAGTGCAACACCTTCAACCTAGGAGTGCAACAGGGGCCTGACTTCAGTGCATGGCGGCGGAGGCTCGGCTCCACCGCCGAATATTACCGCAACATCCCCATCGTTCGCGGCAGCCACAGCGTCAACTCGGGAATGAAGGTGATGGCGAAGAGCGCCAGGAAGAGCGGCACCAGCCAGGGCAGGATCGCCATGGTGGTCTGTTCGACCGAGAGCTTCGCCACCCGCGAGAGCACGAAGAGCACCATGCCGAGCGGCGGATGCAGCAGGCCGATCATCAGGTTCAGCGTCATGATCAACCCGAAATGGATCGGGTCGACGCCGAGCTTGAGGGCGATCGGCAGCAGGATCGGCACCACGATGGTGATCGCCGCAATGGTGTCGAGGAAGCAGCCGATGAAGAGCAGCAGCAGATTGACCAGGATCAGGAAGACCCATTTGTTCTGCGTCAGCCCGAGGATCAGGTCGGACAGGATCTGCGCCGTGCTCGAGACCGTCAGCAGCCAGGCGAAGATCGAGGCGGCTGTGACGATGAAGAGGACGGAAGCGGTCGTCTCGATCGTGTCGAAGGTCGCCTTGGTCAGTGTGCGCAGCGTCATCGAGCGATAGCGGACAAGGCCGAGGAAGAGCGACCAGATCACCGCTGCTGCGGCGGCCTCCGTCGGCGTGAACCAGCCCAGCGTCATGCCGCCGATCAGGATGACCGGCGTCATCAGTGCCATCACCGCCGAGAAGTCGAAATAGTAGTCGAGCGCCAGCAGGGCGACGAGCGCGAGCCCGATCGCGACATTCTCCGATAGGCCTGCCCAGACGAGCAGATAAGCCAGGACCGGGAAGCCAAGCACGACCAGAACCTCGATCCCGGCCGAGCCGATCTGGCGCAGCGAGAATTTGGCGTCGGAGCCCCAGCCGCGCATGCGGGCGAAGATGGCGACCGTGCCCATCATGAACAGCGTCATCACCACGCCGGGAATGACACCGCCAAGGAAGAGTGCCCCGATCGAGGTGTTCGACATCATGCCGTAGATGACGAAGGGCAGTGAAGGCGGAATGATCGGCCCGAGCGTCGCCGAGGCCGCCGTCACGCCGACGGCAACATCCATCGGATAGCCATGGTCCTTCATGGCCTTGATCTCGATCGTGCCGATGCCCGCGGCATCCGCGATCGCCGTGCCCGACATGCCCGAGAAGATCACCGAGCCGATGATGTTGACCTGGGCGAGGCCGCCGCGCATCCAGCCGACAAGCGCGACCGCGAAGGCATAGATGCGGCCGGTGACGCCGGCGATGTTCATCAGATTGCCGGCAAGGATGAAGAACGGCACCGCCAGCAGCGGGAAACTCTCGACGCCGGCGATCATCCGCTGCGCCATGATGACATCGGGCACAGTGCCGGAAATGACGATGAAGGCGAGAGAGGCGACGGCCATGGAGATGGCCACCGGCACGCCGAGGATCATCAGGCCGAGGAAGGTTCCGAGCAGGATGAGCATGCCTCAGGCCTCCGAGCCGTCGAAGGCCGAAGGGCGTTCCAGTACGGAATAGCCGCGTCGTGCGTTCTGCCAGGCGACCTGGACCGAGCGCAGCGTCATCAGAGCGAAGGCAATGACGACGGCATTGAAGACGATCGACTTCGGGAACTGGATCGTCGTCATCATCTCATCGGGGATGAGCGACGCATATTTGTACATGAGCCAGGTGGCGTAGCCGAAGAAGACGATCCGCAAGAGATCGACGCCCGTCGACAGGATCCGCCCCATGCCGGGCGACAGGTAGCGGTAGATGAAATCGACCTGGATATGGCGCGAGGCCCGCACGCACATCGAGGCGCCGAGGAAGACGACGACAATGAGCGCGTAGATCGCGATCTCTTCCGTCCAGGCGTAGGAATCGTTCAGGACATAGCGCGTGAAGAACTGCAGCACGACGCAACCGACCATCAGCCAGAAGGCGGCGAGCGTCACCCAGTCCTCGACGCCATAGCCGCTCAGATCGGCAGGCGGTGGCGCCTCGTCGAAGACATGCGCGATTTCCTCGCTGGTGACGGGGATGTGGATCTCCTGCGGGGTCTCGCTCGACATCGACGGCCTCGGCTCGGCGTGAGGACAAAAAAGGGCCGGTCAAAGACCGGCCCGATGCGACGGATCAGATCACTTGATCGCCTGGATGCGTTCCCAGTCGGCCTTGCGGTAACCGAACTGCTCGAAGCTGACATTCTTCTGGACGGCAGCGAGGAAGTCGGCCTTGTCGATCTCGGTGACCGACAGGCCCTTGTCCTTGAAGACCTGCACGAGCTTGACCTCGTCGGATTGGATCTTCTTGGTCGCACGCTCGGCAGCCTCCTGCGCGACGTCGGTGAAGATCTTGCGGTCTTCAGGCGAGAGCTTGTCCCAGAGCTGCTTGGAGACGACCGTGTTGAGGTGGTCGACGATATGTCCGGTCAGGACGATGTGCTTCTGCACCTCGTAGAACTTCTTCGCCTCGATCGTGTTGAGCGGATTCTCCTGCGCCTCGACCGTGCCGTTCTGGAGCGCGAGATAGACCTCGGCGAAGGCGATCGGCGTCGTGTTGGCGCCGCAGGCGCGTGGCATGGCGAGATAGGCCGGCACGTCCGGCACGCGGATCTTCAGCCCCTTCATGTCCGCGCAGGTCTTGATCGGCTTGTTCGCGGTGGTGTGGCGCGTGCCGTAATAGGTGACGGCCAGGATCTGGTGCCCGCTCTTCTCCTGATAGCCCTTCGCCATCTCCTTGAAGACGTCGCTCTTCACATAGGCGAGGAGGTGGTCCGGTCCGCGGAAGATGAAGGGATAATAGGTCACGCCGATCGGCGGATAGGCGCGGGCCGCGAAGCTCGAGCCCGAGATGATCATGTCGACGGTGCCCAGCGTCAGGCCCTGGTTGATGTCGGTTTCCTTGCCGAGCTGCGAGGCCGGGTAGACCGTGATCTCGTATTTGCCGTTGGTGCGCTTCTTGATCTCGTCCGCAGCCCAGACCGACTCGGTGT
>NZ_JBFTZN010000395.1:0-3802 GCF_056406775.1 Allobosea sp. P1_A7 | reverse complement strand
GTCTACCATCGTGAGGCACTCGCCAGCCTTTTGGAGACGCAGGCTGCTGTGATCAACGCTGCAGGGCTTCCGCTCGACCCAGATCGCTTCGTGGCGCACATCGCCGCCGTCTGGTTCGAGGCAGACCACCCGGCCCGCGCCGTCATCAGGACCGCGTTCGCTGACAGTCCCTGACGTCCGCCATCTGGGCAGAGAAGCGGCCTTCACCGGCTTTCAATTACCCACATCTCCTACGCGCGATTTGCACCCATTGAATCGTCCGTGATTCTGTCTGTGACGCCGATTCGCGGAGGCGTCACAGATGAGCGGGGACACGGGAGCCGGCGCCGCAGGCTGGCATGACGATGAAGTCGTTTCGGCGGGGCTGCCGGACAAACGACTGGCGCGCCGGTTGCGCCGTCTTCTTGATCAGATGTCGGCGGCACCTGGCCAACCGGTCCCGGCCGCGTGCGGCGACTGGGCGGCGACCAAGGCGGCCTATCGCTTTTTCGACAACCCGCGCGTCACCGAGCATGGGGTACTGGCCGGCCATTTTGCCGCGACCGCCGTGCGCTGCGCGGCGAGCGAGGGACCGATCCTCATCCTGCAAGATACCACCGAGTTCATCTACAGCCGCGCGCAGCCAGGCAAGATCGGCTTCACCAAGACCATCAACGCCGGGCGTTATAAGGCGGGTCAGCCCAACGTGGTGACCTTGTGCGGGGTGCTGATGCATTCGAGCCTGGCTGTGACCCTCAGCGGCACGCCGCTCGGGCTGACGGCAGCGAAGTTCTGGACACGCACGAAGTTCAAGGGGACCTGGACGCTCAAGCGGCATGTGAACCCCACGCGCGTGCCGATCGAGACGAAGGAAAGCTATCGCTGGCTGGAGAACCTGCGCCAGTCGATGGCGCTCGTGGGCACGCCGGATCGCTGCGTGCATGTGGCCGACCGCGAGAGCGACATCTACGAGCTCTTTTGCCTGGCGCAGGATCTCGGCACGCGTTTTCTGGTGCGGGTGCAGACCAATCGGTTGGCCGCCGCGCCCGCCGACGCCGAGCTGCAGGATGGGGCGCATCGGGTCTTCGCCCAGCTCTCGGCTGCGCCCTGGGCGGGACGCCATCGCGTCAAGATCGGCCAGGACGAGACGGCGTGCGTGCATGTGAAGTTCGCCGCCATCGAGACCTTGCCGCCCATCGGCAAGCGCAAGCGATATAGTCCTCAGCGTCTCACCTACATCCACGCCCTTGAGATCGACCCACCGGCGGACCGTCCGCCGATCGACTGGAAGCTGGTGACCAATCTGCTGGTCGGCGATCTCGCCGCCACCGTCGAGAAGCTCGAATGGTACGCCTTGCGCTGGAAGGCGGAGGTGTTCCACAAGGTGATGAAGTCCGGCTGCCGCGCCGAAGAGGCGAGGCTCGAGACCGCCGAGCGGCTGGCGAAGTTCCTCGCCCTCATCGCGGTGGTCAGCTGGCGCATCTTCTTCCTCACCATGTCCGCACGAGCAAAGCCCGAGGCTGAGCCGGAGACAGTCCTCACCCCAGCCGAAATCGCGACGCTTGATGGCATCGACGCTGCGCGGGCCAAGCCGCGCATCCTGCGCAGGACCCTCGCCACCTATCTGCTCCAGATCGCCATGCTCGGCGGCTACCTCGCCCGCAACCACGATCCGCCACCTGGAAACATGGTTGTCTGGCGAGGCCTGACGCGCCTCAACGACATCGCCTTCGGCATCTCCATCGGAACGCGCCGACGATGTGGGTAATCGAAAGCTTCACCGGAGGCTTACGCATCACCCGCCATGCGCTTCAGCGCATCGGCGAGGTCGACGATCACTCGGCCAACGGGGTGCGGTCTATTCGACCCTGGAAAATATGCCAGGAGGCTGCGGAGGCGGCACGCAACGCCGCCAAGCGCAGTTGCCGGCAAAGCCCATCAGGCACCCGGGATCTGCTGAGACTTCAACCAAGGCCAAGCATGCCAAAGGCCCAGAAGGACCGTCGCCGTAACAACTCCGAAGGCCGCCGATAAGCGACCATTGCCTGCGATCATTGATGCCACCAGATATGCGTCACCCGAAATACCCAGCGCGAGAAACACAGTCGCTAGTAAAATCAGTCTACTCGCGACTTGCTGGAAATCCGGATCGTCCCGTCCGCCGTAGACGATCCGGTGATATGCCGCCGGCGCGATCAATAGTGCCGTGGCGACCGCGATAAGGGCCAGAGAGAAGCCATGGACAAGCTTCAGGTCAGAAGTCAGTTCCGCAAACTCCTTTGTCAGAACAATTGCGAATTGAAAGCCCAGAATAGCCTGGGCGCCGGGGAGCACGACACGCGCCTCAGTGAGCACATAGTCCAGTTTCGCAGCGGTCGGTGTCTTTTCATCCGAGGTCGGCATGGCTAACTCCTGATCGCGAACCAGGCAGGGACCAAACCAGATGGCAATGCTCGCGACGAAGCCGCAGAACGCCGCAAAGCCCCCCCACGCGGCACCGGCGATGCGCGCGCCAGCGAGACCCAGATCGGCTCCCATCGCGACCGCGAACAGCACGAGCGTGGCGACCATCACGCGGTCAATCAAGGCAATAAGCCTGCCGCTCGCCTCACCAGCAAGGGCGATGCGATGATACGAACTCGGCATGATCAGGAGGCCGATTACGCCAATAATCAGAGCGAGAACGCCGAGTTCGAGCACTTTCTCGGCGGACGATAGGGAAGAGAAGGCGTTTTGAAACGGCGCATGAAACTGGAAGCCCAGCAAAATTTGGGCTCCCAGCATGAGCATGCGCGATTCATCAAGCGCCGTCTTCGTCTTGGCGACCAGCGACATCGGGTCAGCTTTCACCTCGCTCTAGCGACTTCACCAGATGTTCGACCCCTACTCCCAGAGCGCCTCCAGCCAGTACGTCGCTGGGCCAATGGGCCAGCAATGCAACCCTCGTGAGCCCAATCAACGTTGCGCCGCTCCAGGCCCAGACCGAATGTTGCGGCCAGATCCGCGCGAGGGCAGCCGCCAAGGCGCCCATCTGAACCGCATGCCCTGAGGGAAATGAGTCGAGTGCCTTTCCGGAGCGAGGGATCCCGCGGCGCCGTCTGCGGACTTCGATCCGATCAGGTCGCTCTTGGGCAAAACAGCGCTTCAAAATGTGAGGTACAACCGAGCTCACTACGACGCTGAGGAGGATGTGCCTTGCCGCCAAGCGTCGCCGTAGAGGTCCGCTCTGGGCCGCGACCCATATTCCGAAAGCCAGGACGAACAAGAGCCGCTCGTCGGCGAGAAGCGTTGCTAACTGTAGAGGGCGCTCCACCGCGGGCGCAGTTTGATGTGCGATTCCCCGGGCGATAGCCCGATCGAAGGGGAAAACTGGTACTCGCCATCGCCGCATGATGTGAAGTGCCCGCTCCAACTAGCCCTCAAAACGAGCCAGCGAGGGATTTGTTCGGCATTCTCCTCTGAGGCTCTTTCCGGGGCAGGATTTGCTCCTGACCAATCAGGATAGAATCGGCTCGATCTGAATTCTCCGGCGGAACTCCGAGCTCCCGGGATGAGTTCCTCGAAACATCCTCGAGTTGGAGCCAGGACGATGAGACCAATGGAGCCTATCGAAACGGGCCGCGAACTCGCTGTCAGAATGGGCGCCCGCTTCCCACGGGAAGACTGGATCGCCACCCTAGATGCCGTAATGGGCCGGCGCTTCGAATAGCCATTTTGGGTGGCTGTCCCTCAGAATGATGGTGTTGAAAACGAGGTCCGAGCGATCGGCCTCAAGCATCATGAGAGGAACAGCCGTGGAGCATTATGCTGGAATCGATGTCTC
>NZ_JBFTZN010000394.1:0-3821 GCF_056406775.1 Allobosea sp. P1_A7 | reverse complement strand
CTGCCTATCGCGCGTGGCAAATCTGTTTTCCGCTCGCCCTGGATCCGCGACATGGGGCAGTTCTACGGCATCAACCTCTTCCTGGCGGAGAGCAGCGCGACGACGGGCGGGCTCGACAGCCTGCTGGAGCCCACGGGCAACATCAAACGGGCGCAGGACATGGCTGCGAGGGCCTTTGGCGCCGAGCACGTGTTCTTCGTCACCAACGGCACCAGCACCTCGAACAAGATGGTTCTGCAGGCCCTGGTCGCTCCCGGCGACATCGTCATCCTCGACCGCAACTGCCACAAGTCACACCATTACGGGCTGGTGCTGAGCGGAGCGCAGCCCTTCTATGTCGAAGCGTTCCCGATGGCGGAATTCTCGATGTATGGCGCGGTCCCGCTGCGCACCATCAAGAAGGCGCTGCTCGACCTGAAGTCCGAAGGTCGGCTCGACCGGGTGAAGATGCTCGATCTCACCAACTGCACCTTCGACGGCCAYATCTACAACACGCGGCGCGTCATGGAGGAATGCCTGGCGATCAAGCCAGACCTGATCTTCCTCTGGGATGAAGCCTGGTTCGGCTTCGCGCGCTGGTCGCCCTTCCTCCGGCCTCGGACCGGCATGGGCGCAGCCGCCGACATCGAAGCCTGGGCGCAGACGCCCGGAGCAGTCGAACAGTTCGAGAAACAGCGCGCCGAACTCGGTAATGCGCCTTCAGCCGACAAGCTGCTGCAGACGCGCCTCATTCCCGATCCGCGCGCCATWCGCCTGCGGGTCTATCAGACCAACTCGACCCACAAGTCGATGTCGGCCATCCGCCAGGGCTCCATGGTGCTGGTGAAGGATGTCGATTTCCACACGATCGAGGCCCAGTTCCACGAGGCGATCTTCACCCATGCCTCGACCAGCCCGAACCAGCAGCTGATCGCAAGCCTCGATGTCGCCCGTCGCCAGATGGAGCTCGAAGGCTACGGCCTCGTCATGAACGCCATCGAGATCGCTCTCGACATTCGCCGCGAGATCAACTCGCATCCGCTGATCTCCAAGTATTTCAGCATCGTCGGTGCCGATGGSATGGTGCCCAAGGAGTACCGCTCCAGCGGCTTCGTCGACTTCCTGGCTCCGGGAACGCGCTGGGATGATCAATTGCGCAGCATGCGCGAGGATGAGTTCTGCCTCGACCCCACCCGCATGACCCTGGTCTGCGGCACGGCTGGCTTCGATGGTACCAGCTTCAAGGGCCTGCTTGCCTCCGAATACAACATCCAGCTCAACAAGACCTCGCGAAACTCGGTKCTGCTGCAATCGAACATCAACAACACGCGCAGCGATGTCGCGCTTCTGATCAGCGTGCTCCTGAAGATCTGCAGGAGCATCGATACAAGGCTCAAGCACGGTGGCGAGGCGGAGCAGACGGCCTTCGCAGCGCGGGTCAAGGCGCTGATGAAGGACGTGCCCGATCTGCCGAATTTCAGCCATTTCCACGAAACGTTCCGGCAGGACGCAGGTGACAAGACCCCGGAAGGGGACATCCGCACCGCATTCTTCGCCGCCTATTCCGAGAAGCAGTGCGAGTATGTGCCGATCGACAGCCCYGAATGCGACCGSCGCCTCAAGGACGGGCCGGACATGGTCTCGGCCAATTTCGTGATCCCCTACCCGCCCGGCTTCCCGATCATGGTGCCCGGCCAGGTCATCACGCACGAAACGATCACCTTCATGCGCAAGCTCGATGTGAAGGAGATCCATGGCTACGAGAAGGCCAAGGGCCTGAAACTGCTCAGAACRGACGTGCTCGCCGGSAAGAAGAGCGCCAATCACGAAACAGCCCGCAAGAAACCGCGGGCTTCCTAGCTCACTTGCCAGCGAATGCGCGGCAGTTCGGCGCCGCCAAATAGGGAGATCGGCATGTTCGAATGGTTCGCCAGTACGCTTCGCAGCTATCCKGAGATCGCGCTCTTTCTGTCCCTGGCGATCGGATACTATGTCGGYGGCTTCGCYTATAAGGGMTTCAGCCTCGGGGCGGTYACCKCCACGCTGRTCGCGGCCGTCMTCATCGGCCAGCTCGGGATMACGATCTCMCCGAACGTCAAATCGACGTTCTTCCTGATGTTCCTGTTCGCCGTCGGCTACGGCGTYGGCCCGCAATTCGTGCGMGGCATCGCCAAGGACGGCGCACCGCAGGCGATCTTTGCGGTCGTCGTCACCGTCTTCTGCCTCGTGATACCGGTCATGATCGCAAAGATCGCCGGCTACCATCCGGGCTATGCGGCGGGCCTCTATGCCGGCTCGCAGACGATCTCGGCCTCGATGGGCCTGGCGACCGACGCCATCAACCGGCTCGGCCTCACGCCGGAACAGACCAAGGAATGGCTCGACGCGATGCCCGTCGCCTATGCGGTGACCTATATCTTCGGCACGGTGGGATCTGCCGTCGTCATTGCCCAGCTCGGGCCCAAGATGCTCGGCATCGACCTTGTCCAGGCCTGCAAGGACTATGAGGCACGTCTCGGCGGCGACAAGGAGCTTGGCGGCCCGGGTTCGGTCTGGCGGCGCTTCGAGCTGCGCGCCTTCAAGGTGCGAAGCGGCGCCAGGGTTGCCGGCATGCGCGCGGTCGATGCCGAGGCGCTGGTTCCCGACGCGCGGGTCTTCGTCGAACGCATCCGCCGCAACGGCATCATCGAGGACGCGACCACCGATACGATCCTTCAGGAAGGCGACATCGTCGCCATCGCCGGCCCGCGCGAGGTTCTCGTCAACCTGATCGGCCAGGCCGCCGAAGAGGTCGAAGATGCCGAGCTCCTCGACGTCAAGGCCGAGGGGGTCGACGTCTACGTGACCAGCAAGGATGTCGACGGCAAGACGCTCGCAGAGATCGCGCAGATGCCGCAGGCGCGCGGCGTCTTCCTCCGGAAGATCGTACGGGGCGCGACTGCAACGAGCATCCCGATCCTCGCCAATACCGTGATCAATCGCGGCGACATCCTGACGATCGTCGGACGGACCCAGGACATTGCCGCCGTCGGCAAGGTCATTGGCCATCCCGACCGGGCCAGCGACGTCGCCGATGTCGCCTTCATCGGTGGTGCCATTACACTCGGCGCGCTGATCGGCGCGATCGTCTTCAAGGTCGGGGGTGTCCCGCTGACGCTCTCGACCGCGGGTGGCGCGCTGATCTCCGGCCTGGTCTTCGGCTGGCTCCGTTCCGTGCGACCGTTCTTCGGCCGCATCCCAAGTTCGACCGTCTGGTTCATGAACTCGGTCGGCCTGAACATCTTCATCGCGTGCGTCGGAATTTCCGCCGGCCCCGGCTTCGTCAAGGGGCTGCAGACGCAAGGCGTTGGCCTCTTCCTCTGGGGCGCATTGGCCTCCACGCTCCCGTTGATCCTGTCCATGTATGCCGGGAAGTATGTGTTCAAATTCGATCCCGCCATTCTGCTCGGGGCCGTGTCCGGCGCACGTACCACCACGGCATCGCTCGGGATGGTCTGCGATATCGCGCACAGCCAGGTCCCGGCCCTGGGCTACACCGTGACCTACGCGGTCGGAAACACCCTTCTGACGATCTGGGGCATGGTGATCATCATGCTGCTGGCCTGACGCCGGCGCACACGCCAACAAACCCGCTGCACATGAAGAACATGGGGAAATGCCATGGACCTGGTGAAGTTACGCAGTTTCGCGACCCTCAGCCCCTTCGAGATCAAGGACGAACTGATCCGTCTCGCTAAACAGACCGCGCAGACCTCCTCGATCGCCCTTCTGAACGCCGGCCGCGGCAATCCGAACTGGGTCGCGATGACGCCGCCGCGCGAGGGCTTCTTCCTGCTCGGGCA
>NZ_JBFTZN010000393.1:0-3823 GCF_056406775.1 Allobosea sp. P1_A7 | reverse complement strand
CCGTGCCTCTCTGCCCGCACGGCTCGCAGGAATGCCCCCAGAAGCGCACGAGCCGGAGACGTCGCTGTCCCCTCGAAATTGCGCCCCAGTTCACTCCCGGAACGGATCAACGCCGTGTAACGCGCGCGGGGAGTCTTCTGTCCACTGGAGTGCCACTCCAGATCGGGCAGCCTCCACTCGACAAGTGCGATCACGAGATCAAGCGATTTGGTCACGGACCGCGCACTGTTCCAGATGGTCATCCCCTCAAAACGCCAGTGACCGTCGCCTTGCGATGTGAAGCCTAGGGCACGCAGGGTGTCCGCATCCAGTCTGGGGTCAGACCCACTCCCCCGCTCGACCTCGTCAATGAGTATTTCCGAGATCATGCTGGATGTCCTGTGCGGAGGGGCGTGCATTTTGGGCTACGGATTGGGATCAGCGACCTCAGGGACAACGATCTCCCTGCGACATATGCGGCATTGGAGGCTCGCCGCCACAACCTCCCAGTCCCGCCCAGCGCCCAGCAATCGCCTGCGACATTTGGGGCAGTGCCGTTCATCTCCGCTGCGAGCGAAATCGTATTCTGGACCGATATAGGCACAGATCATGTGGTGGATGACGCGATGACGCTCGACGTCGCCGCTCCTGCAGATGTCGCATTGATCGGGCAGTGGGGGGCTGGTCATCGCAACCGCGCTAGGCGAGATTGAACAGCCACATCAGCCGTCGTGCGATGCTGTCCGTGAACTCGGAGTAATACATGTGGACGCTCACAGTGGAGTTCAGCGTTGGTGGCTGCACTCCCGCATCGAAGCGGACGCGTCCGATCTGGCCTGAATCCGGCTGCCGAAAGACCGACCCGCGACGCGCATCGAGCTGGTCCGAGATGGGAAGGACCTCGGTGAGGGTGGCTGCGTAACGGGTTCTCCCGAAGACGACGAAGACCCGCTGTCCGGGCTTGGGATCAATCATCCTGAAATCGGGAATGTACCAATCGACATAGATGTCCTTGGACAGATAGACCTCGGCGATCGCCGTTGCCGCTGCAATTGTTTCGCCCGCCTGGCGCGTCTGGTTCGAAATAATACCACTCACCGGTGACAGGATGATACCGTCGTTGAATTCCCTCCGGACCTTGTCAAACTGCCCGCGGACTTCCTGTCTCACAGCAGTCAGACGCACCAGCTGCGCCGCCCCCTCCTCGGCTTCCGCTTCCAGCACCACGAGGTTCTGGACCGCCAGGGAGCGCTCCCTGAGCACATCGCTGCGATAGATCAGGCTGGCGGTCCCAAGGTCTGCGCTGCGCTCCAGACGCTGGAAGGCTTCCTCGGCCAACTGCGATCGCGCGCGGGCAGGCTCGATGGCTGCAAGCGAGACGCGTGCCTTGACCCGGAGTTCAATCTCGCGGCCCGTGATATCGGCGAGGGTCTGCAGAAGGCCTGAAGCGACGACTTCGATCTGGGGCGAAATCACCTCGGCGATCGGCGTGCCCTCCTGTACGACCGAGCCCGGCCCCACATCCATCCGCTTGATCTGGACAAGATAGGGCGGCGAAATGACCGTGCGCGGCGCCGAGACCACGCCAGGACCGTCTAGGAAGATCAGCGGCAGACCAAAACTGACAATGAAGAAGCCGAGAACACCGAAAACCAGGGCGGCGTAGATGAAACGGACAATACGTCCCGCGCCCGCACGGCGACTTTCGACCGGGTCTGGAACCCGGGTGTCGAGGCGTTCAATCTCGCGGTTCATGGCGATCGCTCCGTCAAAGATCGGGCGTCAGCAGGGCGCGCCGGACGCGTGGGGGCACGAAGTCGTCGTGGCGCGAGACAGAAAAGAGCAGTTCGCTCGTGAAGGCCCAGAAACGAACCGCCTTCATCAGCAGGCCCTGGTAAATTGGAAAGACCGGAGCGATCAGTACATTGAACAGGCGCGGCTTGTGATTGAACAGCAGGCCGGCCAACGCGATATTGAACAGGTTGAGAGCCAGCAACAGCAGGCTGACTCCGGCAAGGAACGTCAGTGTGGCCGGTCCGAAGAGCACGGTGCAATAGGCAAGATAGAAGGGCAAAGACAGTGTCGGGACCAGATCAAAGATCAGGAAGTCCAGACGCTGCAGCGTATCGGCCAGGCTTTCGGACCTGAAGGGCCAGGCTTCGCGGTACTGGATAAGGCGCACTCGCAGGGCATCTCTATCCCAGCGTTGCCTCTGGCGGGCGAGCGAGATGAACGATTCCGGCGCCATTGTCGCGGCCCAAGCCTCGGGAACGAAGCCGATCCGGTATCCGAAGCGCCGCAGTCTCAGGGTGAACTCGATATCCTCACCTGGCCCGACATCAAGTCCACCACGGTAGAGAAAGATGTCGCGACGATAGAGCGAGCAGGCGCCGGAGGTGCACGAGATGCCCTCGAACTGACGGAGGAATGCCTTTCCAGCACTGATCGACATCAGGTATTCAAGAGCTTGAAGTTCGGTCCAGATCGATGCGCTCTCGTTCTTGACGCTGATGTTGCAGCTCACAGCGGCCATGCGTGGATCTGAGAACGCTGCCGTCATAAGGGCCAGCGCAGTGGGGGCGAAGACGGTGTCTGGATCGACCGTCAGGATCAGGTCGCCGCGCGCGAAACGCGCTCCCGCATTCACGCCGGCGCTGCGCCCACAGCGGTTCGTGTGATGGATCACGAGGTCGATCAGCCCATCCGCGCGAGCGCGCTCGGCGATGGCGAGGGTTTCATCTACCGACCCGTCATCGATCRCAATGATCTCGAAGGGCGGGGATGTCTGGGCGCGCAGCGAGGCGATCGAATGGAGCAGACCATCGGCCCCGTTGAAGGCAGGCATCACGACGCTGACCCGCAGCGCCGGGGCAACGGCATGCGGGCGCTGTCGGCCCAACGTCAGCGCGGTCAGGGAAACCAGGGAAAAGGTATAGCGCGGCACCTCGAAGATCAGGACCGTGAACGCCAGTAGAACCCAATTCGAATACCAGAGTTGGAGAAGGACGTCGCCCATGCCGAATGCCTCCGCTCTCGAGGAGCATCTTCAATCCCGGCGCAAGCCCGGTCAATGTCAGGCAGTGCGCAAAAGTCGCCTGGTCGCGATGTTCGTTACGACGATGGGACCACCGACGTTCGAAGGCAGGCTTGATGCAAGATCCAATGAAGCCGAAGCCCGCCCTTCGACCAATCGAAGTCGCTGAAGCCGGAAGATTCCAGGGAGGTCCACTACGACCGTTAGCAGACGATATGCGTCACCGATCAAACGTCGGCACTCCACCCTCCTGCGACCTTCGGGACGTCCGCTAGTGGTAGGCTCAGGCGGCTTCAAATCGGCGCAGCCAACGGCTGTCGGTCACCGGACGAGCGTTGCTGGCCTGCCACCGCGGCCGGCAGGCATTGGCTCGGGCGATTTGCTGCGGCATCGGTCGCAGTCTCCAGCGCGGGCGACAAAGCCTCCTCGACCCGGATCATGCGCACGGAGTCCAACAGCCGCATCGTGCGGCGCTGTGTGGCGACGGGCGTCACGGCTCGAACGGGCAGGAAGGCACGTAGACGGTCTTCATGTGGGGGTTCTGTTGCAAATTCCCGCGGCGCCATAGAATTTGGTGGTTCGTGCCCTTTCACGCCGCTGCGATAATCTCAAACTGCGCTGCGATGGACGGATTTGGATTGTAGGCGTATCTGGCCTGKCYYTTGCGCATCATGTGAACCATCTCGATACCGGCCAGGGTTGCCGCGGCGCTTTTGAATGATGTGAAGCCAAGCATCGATCGGATTCGCCGTTTGATCCGCCGATGATCCTGCTCGATCCGATTGTTCAGGTATTGGCTTTGCCGGATTC
>NZ_JBFTZN010000392.1:0-3835 GCF_056406775.1 Allobosea sp. P1_A7 | reverse complement strand
AGCGAATGGTTGCGACGCCAGGGTGTCGGAAGCCTCGCTTCGAACAATGGTCAGTTCCCGAAACGAAGCGAGCTGTGAGAGAATCTCTTCGGAAAGACCGGCTGCGAAAACACTGGTCTCTGGCGTCGATGACAGGTTGGCGAAGGGCTTTACAAAAAGCGAGGGGCCTAGGGGGCGTGCCGATGATGCGGCCGGGCGGAACTGATCTGTCATCCCGACGTATGCCACCAGGGTGCCAAATGCCAGTACAGCAGCCAAGCCGACGAGCCAAGGGCGTCTGAGCGAGGCGAAGAGGCCTGCGCGGGTTGGGGGCGTCGGCTCCGGGGCCAGGGATGCGAGAGGCTGGGCCAGCGTCTGATCGTCTATTCGCCGGGAGAAAAACGGTACGTAGCTTCCCTTAGGAATTTCGATCAGGACGGGGTCTGTCTTGCCCTCAAGGAAATAGTAAAGCTCCAAGGCGCGCCTGAGCCGCCCGGCCTCAATACGAACGACCGGATCGTTCAGAATGTCGATATTCGTATCCCGGCCGAAGACTTCGACCGCGACCGAGTAGGCTTTGATGCGCTCTGCCCGGCCAGTCAGCGTCTGTTCAACCACATAGGACAGGAACCGGTGGAGCCGATCGGGCGCCTTGAAATCCCGGCTCGCTAAAATGCGGAGCAGTTGCGCGCGGATATCGATTTCGCATGGCGCTGACACCGGTTGCGATGACGCGGAATCTGAAACACAAGTCGATGTCGCTTGGCGTTTCATGGAGTTAATTCTCCGGCACGCCGAACCCGGCCGACGCATGATGCTCCGATGAAGAGAGCACCCGCAATCACCGTTATTGGTAATCGGTCAAAATTCTACGCATCAACATTCCACAAGATACAATATTCGTTACCCAAATGCTCGTCGCCTTCCTGACGATATACAAAGGCTTGACGTTCCGTCCCAACATTGACAATCCGTCTCAGCTAAATTTTCTAAATTCGCTCCAAATCGGAATCTTGGGTCGTGCAGATAGCTGTTGCGACAGAGGCACTTCATGAGAACCCCGTGGTGACGATCGGCGTGCAATAAGCGCAGGCGATGGTGCGTCACCCGTCTCAGGCGACCAAGAACCGCGCGAGCCCGATAATTGCGAGCAATGCGGATAATCCGACCAAAGCCCACGGCAACAGTCGCAGCGCGAAACCTGGACCGATACGGATTGGCCGCAGGCTCTTACGAGGCCTTGGCTCGGCCAGCGGGACGGGACGCCTGCTGAAGCGAGGGGCATAACCGCCCTTCGGGATTTCGATGATGATGGGGTCGGAGCGGCCCGCGACGAAGTAATAACGCTCGATAGCATGTCGCAGGCGCCCGGCCTCGACCCGAACAATCGGGTCATTCTTCTGATCGAAACTGGCGGGGCGCCCAAACACCTCTACTGCGATCGAATAGGCGGTGATGTTCTTGGTGTGGCCAGCCAGCGCCTGCATGACGACGTAGATCAAAAAACGACGGAGCCGGTCCGGGACTATGAATTCTTCACTCGCAAGCATGCGAATGAGCGCATCCTGGACTTCATGGGCTCCAGGCGCGCCGGCAGCATCTGTCTTCGCCGTGGAACTGACGATGTTTCCCAAGGCGGGCAACTGCACGGCTTTGGCTCCTTTTGACGAGCCCGCACGTCTTCGGATAGTCGCCTCGCCCCGGCGCTTTGCTCTGGCCCATTTTCACAGATCAAGCTGCTCAAAGGGCCGGGGGTGGTTCTCGTCAATGCGCCACGCGAACATCGGTGAGTTGAACGATCTCGACGCTTAGTGCGCACGCGGCCGCCGCTCACTCAGTTTCGGCGCTCTTCGCGTCGTGTCGTGCGTCCGGTGCGGCGTTCAGTGCGGCGATCGTCACGTCCGGAGCGCCGATCCCCACGTCGCTCCATACCGGTGGTCTGCGCCTCAGAATGCGATGCTTTCAATACCACCGCGGCCCCTGCAAAAGCCAGTGCGGCCGCCGACCACAAGAAGGAAAGGCCGCTTCGACGTGTGATCCCTTCCGATATGTAGAATTGGCTCATGTCCGGGCTCCTCAGGTTCACTGAACCGCTTTTATCGCCCCCACCGTCCCTCCAGACCAACGTGTTTGAAGCCCTCGCCTGCGGGCGCAAGCCACGGCGAGAAAACCATCCGCGCCACTCATGGAACGCCGTTTATGGGCCTCGAAGATCTACCGCACAAGACAGTCCGGGATGCTTTCGCCGCCGCCTTGTACCGTTGCAGGCTCTCTCYGCTAATAAAGCTCCTTTGAAGAAACCGGGGCGACATTGGTCTGCTGACATTTCGCCCAGTATAATCAAGCAGATGGTTATCAGATCACCACAACCTGGGGTTCCACATGGTTTCTGGCATGAAATTCGTAAAACGGCCCACTGCGATTGATCAATGTCTTGCTTGGCGCCTGCGCGAGCAAAGGCAACTGGCCGGATTAAGCCAGACGAAACTCTCGGAACAGTTGGGCATAACGTTTCAGCAGATCCAGAAATACGAGAAAGGATCAAACCGGATCAGTGCCAGCCGCCTGCAACAGATTGCGAATATCCTTCAGGTGCCGGTGGGCTACTTTTTCGAACAGGCGTCGACCGGACACGCAGCGACCCAGGAACCGTCGAAGGGAGAGGCGACTGCCGATGTCGCAGAATTGCTTGCGACAAACGAGGGGCTTCGTCTCGCCAGAGCCTTTTTCAAGTCCGACAATGCCGACACCCGCCAGCGGATCGTTGCCGTCGTCGAAGCGATGGCAAATGGAGATGTCGACGGGAGCCGTGGCGAAGTCTGCCATCCAGCGGGTGCCGAAAGTACGGCCTGACGCTTTGGCGACGATTGCAACCGCAATGCGATGACCTGACCCGAGGGGCGCGCGGGAACGTGCGCGGCCGTGTACTCGCCTCGTTGCCGGGTCGACGGCGGAAGGATTAACCAAACTCGATCTTCTCGAACATGTGGAATTAAATCATCATCGACGGGACGCTATGTGTGTGCTCTTGTTTTGTTGCAGGCAAAAACCGAACATTCTTCGAAATCTTCGTCACCGCTTATTATTAATTGTTATGCCTACAAGGTTATTTATGAGGCAATAACATGTCGAATTCTGAGAATTCCAACAGACTTCGAGAATTTGAGAGAGATACGACTCATACATCCCGTCGACATTACCAATGGTTACGGAATGAAGGCGACGAAAGCGATAGTTTCATTCGAGGCGTCCTCTGGGGCGCTCCAATTTCGCTGTTACTCTGGGGTTTGATCGTGTTTGCTTGGCTCTTCCTGGCCCGATGATCTTGCGGCGTTGCAATAAGGACTCGGATTTTCCTGTCTCCGATCGACAGTTCAGCGATCGCAAGATCTCTCGCCCTCCTCACTCGATGACAGCCCCCCATCCATGCCGCGACTTTTCAACGTTTCGGCCTGATGAGCTTTGCTGCGGACATCCGGGTTGAGTTGCCGCATGCAAGAGAGCCTTGGTGATAATGTTTGCCTAGTGGCGAAAATATCGCTTTCGGGATTATTTGATGACAGACAGTAAACCTCTCCGATTATTTGGGTTCCCGACTGCTTTCTGATGTGCAACCGATAGGTTGGCTAACCCTGACCTCGGAGGACACCATGCGAATAGGATTTGTATCCACCGCCGTCCTTGCAACCTGCCTGGCGACGTCTGCCTTCTCCGCCGATCTTCCCAGCCGCCAAGCGCCGCCTCCCCCGATCGTCTACGCTCCCGTCTTCACCTGGGCCGGATTTTACATCGGCCTCAACGCCGGCATGGGCTGGGCCGACTCGGGCAACATGGGCTGGGCCGACTCGGGCAACAT
>NZ_JBFTZN010000391.1:0-3868 GCF_056406775.1 Allobosea sp. P1_A7 | reverse complement strand
ATGGCACCCAGCATCTTGGATGCCTTCGCCATCTCGATGTCCGCCATGTAGGCTTTGAGGTCGTCGGCCGACATGAAACTCTCGTCGGCGAGAATGTCGGCTTTCGCGCCGTGCGCCGCGGTCTGGGGCATTGCCGTTTCCTCTCCAGTTGAAATCGCGATTGCCTGCCTCGTCAAATGCCGTCCGGACGACCAAGGGTTTCCCTGAGCTCGGCTTCGAGGCTCTCGACGAGCTGTCGATATTCGATGCAACGCGCCTTGCGGATCGGCAGGGCCGAACTCTCCCATTCCGCCAAGGCCCGTTCGGCTTCGGCGAGGTCTGCGCAGAGCGTGCGAAAACTCTCGCTKCGRAGTGCTCTTTCCCTAATCGACCTYCCATRGGCTGGAAGATGCCGRATGGCAGCCARCACGCCCTGATCCATCGCAACGGTWCTCCCGCCGACGAGCGCYACGTYRCGWCCACTATGGAGAAAGATCRCGYCCGCGGGAGTAACTAACRGGAGGCTACGCCCGGCAAGGGGCCGCAACCGATGCGTGCGACCAGTGAAACTGAGTCAATAGGGGCGGGACTTGCGGAAGCTAGCACAGCGTCCCGACCACTCGACAGCGTGGTACGAGCGTAACCTCCCGTTAGCTACTCCCGCCCCCTTGGGCCGTCGCCTATCGTTGCAGCTTCACCGAAGTCCCGCTTCCCCCCGCGGTCGCAGAGGCGAACGACGAGGGATCCAGGCGGGCCAACCCGGAGGCCACAACATGTCGACATTGAAGCACTGGTCGCTTGCTTTCGCCCTGCTTGCCGGCGTGGCGTCCTGGTCCGACAGCCAGCCGGCCAGAGCGCAGACGGTCATTGTCGCGGGTGTCGGCCCGGCGGCCATCGATGAGCTCAATGTCAAGGTTGCGGCAGTCGACCGGGCCAATCACACCATAATCGTGCAGCAGCGAGGCCACCGTTGGCTTGTCGAGGTGCCGGAGGTTTTCGGTGATCTCTCCAGGGTCAAGGTTGGAGACAACCTCGAAATCAGGCGGATCGACGGGGCAATCGCGGCCGTGACCAGAGGGAAGAAGGGACTCAAGCCCGGCATCCGGTATTCCGAAGGCAAGTCTGACGCGGTTTTCCAGAACCTCCCATCCCGGTTTSTGACCCGCACCGCGACCGTGACGGCAAAGTTCAACGGCTTCGACGCTGCCAAGAAAATTGCCACGATCGACGGTCCGGATGGACGGCGTTCGCTGCCGGTCGCGGATCCCGTCCTCGCCGCCGATCTCCAGAAGCTGAAGCGCGGCGACATGATCGAGCTCGTCTTTACCGAGGCGTTCCAGGTGACTCTCAAGTGATCGGGCGCGGGCTGGMGTTTCGCGCCTGACACGGATACCGTCGCGATAGCGTCAAGGGTCGGGTGCGGAAGCCATGTCGTCGCCCAACATTCATCCTGCTGCTTCGCACCATTTGCCGTCTTTCATCACGGCACCGGGAGAGACCGACTATCTCATGGTCGCAATGGCGGTGGTCCTCGTCGTTGCGGTCCTGACGGTTGGCATCATCTTCTTTCGTCTGCACACGTTGCCCGAGCGGATGGCGCACAAGTCCAATAAGCTCCAGTTCGAAATTGTCGCGGTCCTCGGGCTTCTGGCGCTGTTCACCCATATCCACCTGTTCTGGGTGGCCGGGCTTCTGCTGGCGTTGATCGAGTTGCCCGACTTCTCCGGCCTCTTCGGCCGCATGGCTCACGCTCTCRAGCGAATTGCAGGCTCGGCGCCCCGCCGCAGCGGCGGGGCAACAACCGAGCCACCAGACCCGCCCGATACCCGGAAGACGCCGGTCGTTCACGAGCCGGGGCACCATGCCCGGCAGAAGGAGCCGAGCCATGCTTGAGCTCATGTTCTGCTCGCTTTTGACGATCCTGCCCGACTATCTTTTTCGCCGTTACTGGCAGGGCAGGCGCATTGGCAAGGAGATCACGCTCTACTCAGTCTGGTTCGAATTGCGCTGGGGCATCACGGCCTGCGCGATGTTGACAGTCGGGCTGATCACGGTGGTCTTCTACTTTCACCCCTCGACCACGAACGCGACCCTGTTCTTCAGGGCAGTGCCGATCATGCCGGAGAACAGAGGAAAGGTCGCAGAGGTCTTTGTCGGGCTCAGCGGCAGGGTCGAAAAAGGAACCCCCATCTTCCGCCTGGACAGCCGTGAGCAGGAAGCGGCAGCCGAGACCGCCCGCCGCAAGATTGCCGAGGCCGACGCTGCCCTGGTTGTCGCCCGATCCGAGCTCGCCTCGAGTGAATCCAAGATCCAGGAGGCGAGGAGCGACCTCCAGCAGGCGCAGGACGAGTTGCGGACCAAGCAGGAATTGGTGCGACGAAACGCGAATGTCGTCGCGCAGCGTGAGATCGAGAAGCTGGAGGTCAGCGTTGCCGGGAGAGAAGCCGCTTTGAACTCGGCGACCGCAGCACACGATACTGCCCAGATACGGATCTCGACGCTGCTGCCGGCGCAGAGGGAAAGTGCTCAGGCGGCCCTGGCTTTGGCCCAGATCGACATCGAGAACACGGTGATCCGAGCCGGGTTCACCGGCCGTGTCGAACAATTTGCGCTTCGTGCTGGCGACCTCGTCAATCCGAACATGCGCGCGGGCGGCGTATTGATCCCCGAGGGGGCCGGACGATCGTCGTTGCAGGCCGGCTTCTCCCAGATCGAGGCGCAGGTCATGAAGGTCGGGATGGTTGCCGAGGCCGTCTGCATCTCGAAGCCTTGGGTCGTCATTCCGATGGTGGTGACCGCGCTGCAGGATTTTATCGCAGCCGGGCAGTTTCGCGGTGGCGAGCAGTTGATTGACGCACAACAGGTCGCCAGGCCTGGCACGATCCTGACATTTCTCGAGCCGCTTTATCCCGATGGGCTCGAGGGGGTGACGCCAGGAAGCAGCTGTATCGTCAACGCCTATTCTAGCAATCATGATCGCATCGAGGCGAAGGACACCAGCTCCGTCAAAAAGGTCCTCCTTCATGCGGTCGATGCGGTCGGGCTTGTTCATGCGATGATCCTGAGGATCCAGGCACTGGTTCTGCCCATTCAGACATTGGTTTTCACCGGACACTGATCCGGTCCGTGCGATCCTTGGTCCTCGCGCTTAATACCGTCGACACTGTGGTAGCCGTGCGGGAGGATCAGGCAAAATTCCGATAAGGTAGGGGGTGGTTTTGACCAAATCCGAGGAGTCCTCGGGGCCTGCCGCCCTCGACTACGGGGCTCCTACGATAGCCTTCGACGGCATCGGGGGCCTCCTGCACGGAAACGGCCTGTACAGCATCGTTTTGATTTCCGGCCGACCCACCGTGATGCGCAACCAGTCCGTCCCGATCGTCCCGATCGTTTCATGCCAGATTCAGAGTAACCGTGAAGGACTCCTGCAACCCAAGAAGGCAATCGACGACTTGCTCTTGGCCACTACAGAGCCTCACGGTCAGGCGCAGTGACATGGTACACTCCTGCTGATGAAAATAACGGAACACGACATCCGCGACGGGGAAAGCAGCCGTGATTACGTGCGGCGCATTCCGCTTTGGCGACTGGCAGCGCTGCTGGTGATTGGCGTTGGAGCATTCGTTGGGATCGCAACCTTCTTTGCAATGTCGTTCGTGACTTTCAGGCAGTTCTGGATGTCGCTCCCGTTCTGGGCCAACATCTTCATCTTCCTTAGCTTCTTCATTATTGTTCTTGCGGTAGTATCTGTGATCATGCTTCGCGACAGTCGGCGACGCTGAGGGCACTCATTGAAAGACATGACGCCGCCGAAGGTCGCCTAGGCACTGCTTCTGGTTGGCAACCATTCGCCCATGCAGAACGTTGCTTGCCATTTGCTGCGTTTGGT
>NZ_JBFTZN010000390.1:0-3871 GCF_056406775.1 Allobosea sp. P1_A7 | reverse complement strand
CGCGGGTGGTCGCCGGGGAGAGATGGCTGACGGTGCCCGGCAGCTCCGGGGTCGAATTCTTGGCGAAGGCGGAGAAGCGCAGGCGGGCGGGCTGGCCCGGCCTGACCTGGTCGATATCGGTCGGCGCGATCCTGACCTCGACGGTGAGCTTGGCCTCGCCCGGCACGATGGTGGCGAGACGGGCGGCCGGGGTGATGACGCCGCCGACGGTGAAGACGGTCAACTCGTTGACGATGCCGGCGATCGGGGCGCGGATCTCGGAGCGTGAGAGCCGGTCCTCACTGGCGAGACGCCGGTCGCTGAGCTCGGAGACCTTGGCCTCGACCTGGCGCAGCTCGCGCTGGGCCTCGGTGCGGGCGGTCTCGTCGACGGCGATGATCTGGAGGCGGGCGTCGCTGACGCGCAGCCGGGCGCGGGCGATCGAGGCTTCGATCTCGCCGCGCTCGCCGAGCAGGCGGGCCCATTCGCGGTTGATGTTGTAGACCTTCGTGCCGTCGATGAAGCCCTTCTGGAACAGGCCGAGATATTTGTTGCGCTCGAGCTCGACCAGGCGCAGCTCCTCGACCTTGGCGACCTGGCGCGCCTCGAGGCCCTTCACCTCCTCACCGGACTGGACGATGCTGATCTCGAGCTGTTCCTTGCGGCTTTCGCGATTGGTGCGGTTGCCGTCGAACAACCGGGTCTCGCCCTGGATGATCTGGCTGGCCTCGTCGGAGAATCGGGCAAACTCGGCCGGGAAGGTGATCGCGGCAAGGTTGTCGCGCTCGGCGATCAGGCGGGCCTTGCGGCCGAGATTTTCGCCGAGCTGCGAGCGGATGATCGAGAGCTCGGCCTTGGTCTGGACATCGTCGAGCCAGAACAGGGTCTGGCCTGCCTCGACCCGGTCGCCCTGTCGCACCCCGATCGCCTGGACGACGCCGCCGTCGCGGTGCTGCACCTCCTTGAGGTTCTGATCGACCTTGACCGAGCCCTGGGCGATCACGGCGCCGTTGAGATGGGCGCTGGCGGCCCAGCCGCCGCAGCCGACGACCAAGAGCAGGGCAAGCGCGGTACCGGCAAGCATATGCCGGCCGAGCCCGAAGTTCGGCTCGTGATCCCCCTGCGATGCGATACTGCGCCTGGTCATGCTGGTCTCTCCCGTCCGCCCGCCCGGGATGCGTGGCCCTGCGGCCCCGCGCCGAGGTCAGTAATAGTAAAGCCTGTGACTGCCCTGGATCTCGATCGAGTAGTCCTTCTCGTCGTTCTGCTCGAGAAAGACATCGACATAGGTGCGGTCGTCGTCCCCGATCTTCTCGATGCGGAAGTGGAAGGGCCGGCCGGCAGCGTCGGCCTCGTCGCCATAGGCCGTGGCGAACGGATCTGCTCCGTCCGCAGCGGCATTGGCGGCGGGGTCGTCATCCGTGCCGATCTGGTACTGCTTGACGACGATGCGGTCGCCGGCCTCGAGATCGAGGATCCGGTGGATCAGGTCGCGATCGTCCGCGTCATAGGGCACGTCGAAGGAGAAGCAGTCGTCGCCGGCACCGCCGGTCAGCGTCACCGCATCAGCGCCGATGGTGAAGTGGTCGTTGCCGCTGCCGCCGATCACCGCCTCGATGCTGGAGAAGCTGTCCTCGCCGATCTCGACGCTGACCGCCTTGCCCTCGACCAGATTGATGTCGATGCATTGCGTCGCCTGGGAGTAATCCAGCGTGTCGCTGCCGTTGCCGCCATCATAGCAATCGGCCGCGGCATCGAGCGTGCCGATGATCACGTCGTTGCCGGCGCCGGCCTTGACGAGATCCTCGCCGGTACCGCCATCGAGCGTATCGTCGCCAGCATCTCCGGCGATCTGGTCGTTACCAGCTCCGCCCATGACCACGTCGTCGCCGTCATCGCCCTCGAGCCGATCGTTGCCCGCCCCGCCATCGATGACATCATCGCCCGCGTCACCCTCGATCCGGTCGTCACCAGCCTCGCCGAACAGCCGGTCATTGCCGGCATTGCCCTCGACCCGGTCGTCGCCGGCGCCGGCGAAGACGATGTCGTCATCCGCGTCGCCCTCGATCCGGTCGCGCCCATCGCCGCCGAAGACGATGTCGTCACCGGTCCCGCCATGGATCTGGTCGTCACCGGCGCCGCCCGCGAGATGATCGTCGCCGGAACCGCCGTCGAGCACATCGTCACCGTCGTCGCCGGAGAGCGTGTCGTCGCCATCCTCGCCGAACAGCCGGTCATCGCCGCCACCGCCGGCCGCTGCATCGTCGCCCGCGCCGAGCTGGGCCGTGTCCTGGCCGGCGCCGAACTGGACGATGTCGACATGAGCGCCACCGGTCACAACATTGTTGCCGTTGCCGGTGCGGACGCTGTTGGTGCCATCGCCGGTGAAGATCGTGTTGTCGCCTTCGCCGCCGTCGATCCAGTCGTCGCCGGCGCCGCCGTCGAGGATGTCGTCGCCGTCCTCGCCATAGACCTGGTCATTGCCGGCGCCGCCCATGACGTGATCGTCGCCGGCATCGCCATGAACTTCGTCATTGCCGGCGCCGCCATCGACGGTGTCGTCGTCCTCGTCGCCATGGATGACGTCGTTGCCGGCATCCCCCGCGATCTGGTCGTTGCCCTCGCCGCCAGAGATCTGGTCGTTGCCGTCCCCGCCGGAGAGCTGGTCGTTGCCCTTGCCGCCGATGATGATGTCATTGCCGGCGTCGCCATAGATGATGTCGTCGCCATCCTCGCCGAAGAGCTTGTCGTCGCCGTCGCCGCCATAGATCGTGTCGTTGCCCTCGCCGCCATAGACGATGTCGTTGCCGCGGCCGGCATAGATCAGGTCATGGCCGGCGCCGCCGCGGATGAAATCGTTGCCGGCGCCGCCATGCAGGATGTCGGAGCCGCCGCGGCCGTCGATCACGTCATTGCCGTCGCGCCCGTCGATCAGGTCGGCGCATTCCGTCCCGGTCAGGCTGTCATCGCCGGCCGTGCCGTTGATCTCGGTGAACTCGACGACGCTGAAGAGCGCGGTCTGGGCGACCGCGACGGTCTCGTCGCTGACCTCATAGCTCAGCGTCACCGGGCCAAAATAGCCGGGCGTCGGGCTGAACTCCCAGCCACCCTCGACCGCGGTCAGCGTGCCGCTGGAGACGGTGAGATTGCGGATCGACAGCACATCGCCATCGGGGTCGCGTGCCCCTGCGAGCAGGCCGATCGCGGTGATCAGCAGGGTCTCGCAGCGCCCGATGCTGCGCAGGTTGACGACGCCGGCAAGCAGCGGGGCGCGGTTGCTGCGCGGGCTCCCGGGGCCACCCGGACCGCCGGGATTCTCGCCACCGGGTCCGCCAGGGTTCTCGCCGCCCGGGCCGGAATGGCCGCCCGGGCCGGGGTGGTGGCCACCCGAGCCGCCGCCGGCCGAGGCGATCCCCTCGAAGTCATGGCCACCGCCAGAGCCGGCACTGCCGGAGAGGCCGCCGCCATGGCCGAGCGTCAGGTTGTCATTGCTGGCCGGATCGCCGAAGACATCCTCGAGCTTGGCCGGCGAGAAGCGGCGCAGCGGCAGTTGCTCATAGTCGATCGGCGGGGAATCGATGCCGAGGAAGGCGGCAAGCCCGGCCGTGCCGACAGCCTGGCCGCCGGAGCCGAGCGCCGGGTCGTCCTCGGGCCCTTTCTTGATTGCTCCGGTCTCGTCCTCGGCCTCCTTGTCCGCCTCCTCGGCCTGCGCCTGCCTCGAGGGGCCTCCCCCAGCCGCATCCTCGCCCGGGGTCTCAGTGGGCGGACCGAGATCGGACTTGGCGTGGCTGGGGAAGAGGCTCTTGACGTAGATCGCGACCGCGGTCAGCGCGAGCACGACCAGCGCCGGCCAGCGCGACGACGGCGCCGCGTCCTCGTCGGTGATCTTGCG
>NZ_JBFTZN010000389.1:0-4468 GCF_056406775.1 Allobosea sp. P1_A7 | reverse complement strand
AGCCGGCGAAATCCGGCGGGCTGTCGCTGACGACCTGGAAGTCGCGGATCCGGATGCGCCGGACGCCGCTGCGCCCTTCGGCCGTGGCCCGGGCTTGCAGCCGCTGCGGCCGGGCCTCCGGCGTGCGGGCATGAGCCTTGCGGCGCAACAGGGCGTCGCGCTTCTGGGCGAGGTATTCGGTGAGGTCGGACATGGTTGGCGGCTCACGGATGGGAAAGGGCTGGGGAGAGGGGCTTGCCTCGATTTCGCGCGTTCGCCCGGCCGCTGCGCCGCTGGAGAACGGCGCATCGGAGACATCACGAAATCCAGGGGGRGGTCGTTCGGGCAGCGGCAAGACCGCGTCCCGCTTCAAGGGCCGATGCATCGGGAGACCGCTGTCGCGGTTCTGTCCGCGGCAGCGACGAGCGCCCGCCTAAAATTCCGAAATCATAGCCTTCGACGGCAAGGGGGCTGCCGGCCGATCGTTGTCAGTTCAAGCGGGAAGGGCATTCGCGTCTCCAAAGCAAGAGAGGAGCCCACGAGCGATCGTGGTGCTTTTAGCGTTGTTGACGCGGCGCAAGCTACTCCAGCAAATCCCGCGGTGAAGACGTTAGGATTACTCTTCACGTTCAAGATTATTGCTCAGATGATTATTTGTATCAATGAAACAAACTGTGCGTTTTGATTGCGGAAAGGCGATGATTTGTTCCTGTTCGGGGCTGTGGTGACGAAAATCAGGTTCCTCAAATCCCGCCGCCCCGAATCCTAGTAGGCTGCAGCGGCGACCGGGAGCGAGGGCGGGCTCGCCGTTTCCGTCTGCGCGACGGTGGGGCCGAGCTTGGGCGGGCTGAGATAGCGTTCGCCGCTATCGGCAACGATGGCGACGATCGTCTTGCCGGCGTTTTCGGGGCGCCGGCCGAGTGTGGCGGCGGCAAACAGCACCGCTCCCGACGACGTGCCCGCCAGGATGCCTTCCTCCTGTGCCAGCGCCCGGGCGAACTCGCGGGCCTGCGCCGTGTCGGTCACGATGACCTCGTCGACGACGGCAGCGTCAAAATTCTCGGGCAGGTACGCGACCTCGACATCGGTCACCTTATGGACGCCCTCGATGCTGTCGGGGTAGGGCGTCTCGGCCGAGGGGATCGAGGCCGCGCCGGGCTCGACGACGACGACCTTCACGCCGGGCTTCTGCGCCTTCAGGAAGCGGCCGGTACCGGAGATCGTGCCGCCGGTACCGACCGCGGCCACGAAGATGTCGACCTCGCCCTTGGTCTCGCGCCAGATCTCCGGCCCGGTCGTTTCGTAGTGAACGCGAGGGTTTGCCGGGTTTCCCCGCTGATTGGTGTAATACGCATCGGGATTCTCGCGGCGGACGCGGTCGATGATCGCGTGGATGGCGCCGGTTTCGAGGAATACGCTGTTGTCGATCAGGACGGTTTCGGCGCCGTATTGGTGAAGCAGCCTGATCTTGTCTTCGCTGATCGTGTTGCGGAGGTAGAATTTCGAGCGGTAGCCGCGGGCCGCTGCCAAGGCGGCGAGGCCGATGCCGGTATTGCCGCTGGTGAGATCGACGATGAGCTGTCCGGGCTTCAGCGCCCCCTTCTCCTCGGCCTCGCGAATGATGCCCCAGGCCGTGCGGTCCTTGATGCTGCCGGCCGGGTTCAGATACTCGATCTTCGCGAAGACGCGGGAGGCGATCTCCAGCCTTTCCGCAAAGCGCCGCAGCTCCAGCAGCGGCGTGTTGCCGACCAGCGCTGCAAAGTGGTCGTTCTGCGTTCCCATGATGCTCTCACTCCCAGGAGAGGTGGCGCATGCCACCGAAGACCGGCGCGATGGCCGGTCGCAAATGTTCGGCAGCCGCTTGCCCCTGATTGGCGGGCGCTGCGGCGTGCAGCGTCATGCTGCCGGCGAGACTGCGTCTGCGCCGCTCAAGCCGCTGCTACCTGTGTCGTCGCCGCGCGATGAGCCGCCAGCCTGGCCGCAATCTTCGCCTCCTGCTCGGCCTTGACGATGGCGACGCGGGCCGTCGCTTCGTCGAGCGATGCGGCCGGGGGATAGATCGCTGTGCTGCCGGCGGTGCCGGCCTTCGCCCCGATATGTTTTTCAAAGGGCAGGGAGCGATAGAGCGTCGGGTCGACTGTCGTGTCGAAGAGCGGCCGATAGCCGAGCGACAGATACAGGCCCGTCGCTTCCGGCTGCCGGAACCCGGTGGTGAGATAGGCCCGGGTGTAGCCGAGCTCGGCCGCCGCCTCTTCGAGCGCGAGCACGATCTGCCGTGCCAGCCCCTGCCGCCGCAGATCGTCCCGCGTCCAGATGCGCTTGAGCTCGGCTGTCTCGTCGTCATGGCTCATGAAGGCGCCGCCCGCGATGGTCTCGTCGCCGCGCCGCAGGAGCAGGAAATCTCCCAAAGGCGGGGCGAAGGCCTCTGGAGGGTAGCGCAGGATCTCGGTGCGCGCGCCGCCTGGCCTGCTATTGGCCCCGTATCGGCCGTCGTACTCGGCAACAAGCCCTTCGATCAAAACCTCTGCTTTCCCATCGAAGGGAGACGAACGCACGATCAAGTCAGTCATGGCACGGTTCCGGAATTTGGCGTTGAGCGGGAATAAGCGCCCACGGCATTCGTATCTGAACCGTTTGTGCAATCAATGCTGTCAGTACAATAAGTATATTTGGCTATACTGAGGGTGATTTGGAAATCTATGGTTCCCCAATGAGCGGGCGAGACGGAAGGAATTTATCCGCCTCGCGATCAGCGCGCCTCGGCGCCGGCCGCTCAGTTCGTGAATGCGGCGAGCCGGGGGAGGTCGAGGCCAAAGCGCTCGCGCAGGCTGGTTTCCTCGTAATGTCGGCGGAACAATCCCCGTTCCTGCAGGACCGGGATCACCAGATCGACGAAATCGTCGAGCCCGTCGGGCATCGAAGCTGGGATCAGGTTGAAGCCGTCTGCAGCGCCCTGCTCGAACCATGATTGCAGGTCGTCGGCGATCGTCTGGGGCGAGCCGATGATGATGCGATGGCCATGGGAGGCGATGGCGAGCGCTGCGAGTTCGCGCAGCGTGTAATTCTCGGCGCGCGCCTTGTTCAGGAGCAGGCGCACCCGGCTCTCGCCATGGATGCGTTCGCCCGGCTCCGGCACGGGCTCGGCGAGCGGATGGCCGGACAGGTCATAACCCCAGCGCCCTGACAGCTGGCGGATGCCGGCGGCGATGTCGGTATGCTCCTGCATCGCCGCGAATTTCTCGCGCGCCTCGGCATCGGTCCGCCCGACGATCGGCATGATTCCGGGTAGGATCGGGAGGCTGGGTGCCTTGCGTCCGGCGGCTTTCGCTGCCTCGCTCAGCGCCTCGCGATAGACGTGGGAGTCGGCGATCGTGTCCTGTGCCGTGAAGGCGAGATCCGCCTCGGCGGCCGCGAGCCCGATGCCGTCGCGCGAGGAGCCGGCCTGGATGATGACGGGGTGGCCCTGTGGCGGCCGCGAGATGTTGAGCGGCCCGCGGACGGAAAAATGCGCGCCCTTATGCGCAAGCAGGCGCACCCGCTGCGTATCGAGGAACGTGCCGGATTTCCGGTCCATGATGAGGGCATCATTGGCCCAGCTGTCCCAGAGGCCGCGTACGACCTGCACGAACTCCCCTGCGCGCTCATAGCGGGCGGCGTGATCGGGCAGGGCAGTGAGGCGTCGATATCCTCGGGATGGCCCTGCGCGGTGTCTTGCCGCCACGCCGCCGGATGCCGGCCGATCGGCTGGTGGAACAGGCCGAGATGGAGCCTGCGGGGCTTGCGTGCGTTCTGGTCGACGATGGTCATGGAGTTCTCAGGCAAGTGAACGGAGGGGGCCGCGCTCAATCGAGGCGCGGATCGAGATGGTCGCGCAGCCAGTCGCCGAGCAGTATGACTCCGAGCACGGTCAGCGTGATCGCGATGCCGGGGAAGGTCGCAACCCACCAGCTGGTCGCCAGGTACTGGCGTCCCTCGCTCAGCATCTGCCCCCAGGAGATCTCGGGCGGCTGGATGCCGAAGCCGAGGAAGCTGAGGGAGGATTCCGCCAGGATGACGGTGCCGACATTCATGGTCGAGACGACCACGAAGGAGGACAGGATATTGGGCAGGATGTGCCGCAGGATGAGGCCGAGCGGGCGCGCGCCGATCGACCGCGCCGCCGCGATATAGTCCATTTCCTTCACGCTGAGGACGTCGGCCCTGACGATCCGGGCGCAGCCGACCCAGTTGGTCGCAGCGATGACGACGATAAGTGGCACCAGCCCGGTTCCCGCGACGAGGGCGACGACAAGCATGAACAGCATCGTCGGGATCGCCAGCATCGCGTCGATCACGCGCATGACCAGCGCATCGACCCTGCCGCCCGCCATGCCCGCGAGCAGGCCGAGCGAAAGGCCGATCAGGCTGGAGAGGGCGACGGCGGCGACGCCGACCGTCAGCGAGGTGCGCGCCCCGAAGATGATGCGGCTGAGCAGGTCCCGCCCTTGGC
>NZ_JBFTZN010000388.1:0-3887 GCF_056406775.1 Allobosea sp. P1_A7 | reverse complement strand
GAAGAGGCCAGTCCGCTTGGCGCTCTCGCCGCGCAGGCCGAGCGCGAAGGCTACAAGGGCGGGCAGGGCAAGACGCCCTATCACGGCTACTACTACAAGATCCTCAAGCGCCAGGGGGCCGCGGCGCCAGGCGGAAGCCTAGACTATGTCGTCGGCGGCAAGATGATCGGCGGCTTCGCCCTGCTCGCCTATCCCGCCGAATACGGCACCTCCGGCGTCATGAGCTTCATCGTGAACCACGAGGGTACGGTGTATCAGAAGGATCTGGGACCCAAGACCAGCCGGATCGCGACGCGGATGCGCTCATACGATCCCGACAAGACCTGGGAGAAGGTTTCGGTGCCGCAGAGTTGATGGCAGTCCACCTGGCGGACACGACCGGGAATGGCTTTGGGGCCGATGATGCCGGACAATCGCGAGGTCGAGCTGAAACTCATTCCCATGAGTGGGGACCTCGAGCACTATGCCCGGGCGGCCAAGGCGTTGGGGACAAGCGGGAAGGGCAGGACACGGCGCCTGCACTCCGTCTACTTCGATACCCCCAAGCTCAAGCTGCGGCGCAAGGGCTATTCGCTTCGCATCCGGCATGACGGCCGGAAGAACATCCAGACGGTCAAGTCGAGTGGCGCCGGAGCGATCATGCGCGGCGAGTGGGAGTGCGCCGTCGCGACCGATGCACCGTCGAAGGATACGCTCGCAGGGACGCCTCTGTGCGATGTGCTGGGCGACCGCGACCTGAGCAACTTGCGAGCGGTTTTCAGCACGCAGGTCAGGCGCAGGACCTTCGTCATCATGCGCCCCGATGCGACAGTGGAACTGGCGCTCGACATCGGAGAGATCCAGGGCGATGGCCGGTCGCTGCCGATCTGCGAGGCCGAGCTCGAACTCGCAAGCGGCACGCCGACTGCGCTCCTGAGCTGTGCCCGTGATCTGGCATCGATCGTGCCCTCGCTGCCGGTATTGTCGTCCAAGGGCGAGCGCGGCTTCCGGCTGAGCGCGGGTTCCCCGCAGAGCGCCGTCAGCGAACTGTCCTTCGATGTCACGCCGGGCATGAGCACGGAACAGGCCATCCAGAGCACGTTCTCCACTTGCTTCACCGGACTCTTCGATAACTTTGCCCTGCTCGCGGCGGGCAGCGGCGGCGAGGCGCTGCATCAGGCACGGGTCTGCATTCGCCGGATACGGGCGCTCGCTTCATTGTTCGAGCCGGCCCAGCAATGGCGAGGTGACAATGACCTTTCGCCACGGCTTCGCTGGCTGACCCAGTTTCTTGGTGCATCCCGCGAGGTCGATGTCCTCTGCGAGACCGTCCTGGCAGCGCTCGGCGCCAGCTATGGCAGCGCCCCGGGCGTTGCGGATCTGAGAGCGGTCTTTGAAACCCGGGGCGAGCACGCTCGTGAAACGGCGATCGACTATCTGAAGTCGCCGGCAGCCCTGGAGCTCAGCCTCGACCTGCTCGGCGCGCTGGCACGAACCTCGCCGACGCCGCAACAGGCCGAGCTGCTCCAGATGCCGATCGGGCGCTATCTGAGACGCGAACTTCGGCCGCGACTGAAGTCGTTCCTCAAGCGCTGCCGGCACATCGAACGGCTCGATCCACCCGAACAGCATGAGGCGCGCGTTCGCGCCAAGAAGCTCCGCTACATGATCGACCCCTTCGGTGCGCTTCTGGCCCGGCGAAGCTTCTCCAGCCTCATCGAGCCTCTCCAGACAATCCAGCGCGTCCTTGGCGACCTCAATGACCGCAGGACCGGTGAAGCCTTGCTCATGAGYTATGTCGAGGAGGTGCTGGGCGGGGATAGCGGTGGCAGCCGCATTCTCTTCGCCGCCGGCCTTGCAACTGCGCTCTGCCGCGCTTCCGACACCAAGGACGTGACGGATAGCGCGGCGGCTGCCCGCTCCAGGCTGGAGCGTTCTGATCTCGACTTCGACGAGGGAGAGGATTCCGGCCTGGCATAGCCTGCGCCGCTGGGCTCGCCGGACAAGGCGCAAGGAAGCAATGATGTTCGGTCGCCTTCCAATCCTGAGCGGCTTCTCTGGCTTCTCGCCCGACTGGCTGCGCTTTGACGTGACCGCAGGCCTGGCGGTGGCGGCGGTCGCGATCCCGAGCGCCATTGCCTATCCCGCGATCGCAGGGCTGCCCGTCGAGGTGGGGATCTATGCGAGCATCCTGCCGCTCGTCGGCTATGCGCTCTTCGGGCCCTCCCACAAGCTCATGCTTGGCCCCGATGCGGCGACGATGACGGTTCTTGCCGCGGTCATGGCCGCGATGCCTGCCGGCTCTCCCGAGGAGCGGGTCGCCACTGCTGCGGCGCTTGCATTGGCTGTCGGCATCCTCAGCCTTCTTGCCAGCACGGTCGGCCTCGGCGCCATCGCGGCCTTCCTGTCCCGGCCGATCCTGATCGGATTCATCAGCGGCATCTCGATATCGATCATGGTGGGCCAGATCGGTCGGCTGACCGGCGTGAAGATCGACGCCGACGGCTTGCTGGCCCCAGTCCTGGAACTGTTGCGAAGATCGGATCTGATCCATTGGCCATCGGTGACGCTGGGAGCGGCGATGCTGGCGCTTCTGCTGATCCTGCCACGCCTGCGCTTTCCGATCCCCGGGCCTCTCGTCGTCGTCGTCGTTGCAGCCATCGCCTCCCATCTGTTCAATTTCGAGGCGATGGGTATCAAGGTCGTCGGCCGCCTGCCAAACACACTCCCGGCCTTGTCGTTTCCCACCGGGGCTGCCTTGCCGCTGCGCGAACTCGTGCTCGGCGCCGGGGCCGTCTGGCTCGTCAGCGTCAGCGCCGGGCTCGTCAGTGCGCGCAGCTTCGGGGTGCGCGGCAATTTTCCGATCGATGCCAACCGCGAGCTCGTCGGCATCGGCGCGGCCAATATCGCATCGGGATTGTTCAGCGGCTTTCCGGTCACCATCTCGGATTCGCGTACGGCGATAAACCTGGCTGCCGGAGCACGATCGCAACTGGCCGGGCTGGTTGCGGCCGGCGCGCTGACGGCGCTGCTGCTCTACCTCAATCAGGCGCTGCGTGTGCTGCCGGTGCCGGCGCTGGGCGCCATTCTGGTCGCAGCGGCGTTGAATCTCATCGACATTTCCGGCTTGAGGGAAACCTGGCGCATCAGCCGGGTCGAGTTCGTCTTTGCGCTGATCAGCATGTGGGGAGCGATCAGCCTGGGGGTGTTGAGCGGCGTGGTGATCGCCATTGCTGGGACCCTGCTTCATCTGCTGCTCAAGGACATGCGACCGCGCGATGCCTTGCTCGGGCGCGCTGCCGGCAGGCCGGGCTTCTACAAACTTCATCGGGTACAGGAGGCGCGGCCCGTTCCAGGGCTGGTGATCTACCTGGTTCAGGGCAGCGTGCTGTTCTTCAATGCCGAATACGTCAAAGCCCGGATCGAGGGTATCGTCGATGCGGCACCGCCGGGGACGCGCTGGCTCGTGATCGACGCCAGCGCGATCGCCCAGATCGATTCAACTGCTGCGGTCATGCTCGGTGAGCTGCAGGGGTGGCTTGCAGAGCGCGGCGTGACGCTGGCCGTCGCGGAGCTGCACCGGGATCCGATGGACATCCTCAGGCGATCGGGTTTTCTCGATGCRATTTGGYCAGGGTTGATTTTCGACGAGCTTCAGGATGCCGTCGGCGCCTTTGAAGCCGAGCGCCGCGTCATTCCAGCAGGCGAGGGCATCTAGCAGGCTGTTGAAAAAGTCTGTAGCGGGGCGGCGTTTGGCGTGATTCACTCGGCTAGAGGAGTTGGCTGGGGGCATTTGATGCGCGGGTCGGATGAGCGCTCTGGATCGCTGTTTTCCTATGTGGATCTGGAGGCACGGGTCGGAGCTGGATCGCTGTTTTCCTATGTGGATCTGGAGGCACGGGTCGGAG
>NZ_JBFTZN010000387.1:0-3897 GCF_056406775.1 Allobosea sp. P1_A7 | reverse complement strand
CGCCATATACTGCCCGCCATTGACCGCGAACGTCGCGCCGGTGGTGAAGGCACCGTGATCGGAAGCGAGGAAAGCGACCATCTGGGCGATCTCCTCGGGCTTGCCGAGCCGGCCGACGGGAATACCGGCAACAACGCGCTTCAGCGCCTCCTCCGGCATGGCAGCGACCATGTCGGTGCCGATATAGCCGGGCGTGATCGCATTGACGGTGATGCCCTTGTTGGCGTTCTCCTGGGCAAGCGCCTTGACGAAGCCGATATCGCCCGCCTTGGCCGCGGAGTAGTTCACCTGGCCCATCTGGCCCTTCTGGCCGTTGATCGACGAGATCACGATGATGCGGCCAAAGCTGCGCCCGCGCATGCCCTCGATCACCGGCCGCGTCATATTGAAGAGCGAATCGAGATTGGTGCGGATGACGGCGGACCACTGGTCCTTGGTCATCTTGTGGAAGAAACCGTCGCGGGTGATGCCGGCATTGTTGACCAGAATGTCGACCGGCCCGTTCTCCGCCTCGACACTGGCGATGCCGGCAGTGCAGGCATCGTAATCGCCGACATCCCACTTATAGACCGGGATGCCGGTTTCCGCCTTGAACTTGGCCGCCGCCTCGTCATTGCCGGCATAGTTAGCCGCCACCTTGTAGCCTGCCGCCTGCAGGGTCCGGCTGATCGCTCCGCCGATACCCCGCGTCCCCCCCGTGACCAACGCGACCTTCGTCATCTGGTTGTCCCCTCTTCGTTTTGGTCTTTTGAGCTATTGTTCCGCGAGCTTCAGGTCGGGCGAATAGGGCCCGTCCACGTCCTTGATGATGGCCTGGCCGCAGATGACGCGCTGTTCCTTGGCGTCATAGGTCAGGGTCGGGGGGCCATAGAGCTCCCAGCCTCTGCTCAAGGCCTCCGAGACCCGATGACAGAAGGCTGCGTCATCGGGCCCCGTGAGATAGCGATAGAGCGTCGTCTGCTTCGCCATGGTGAAGGCTCAGCGTTCCACCGCCATGGCGACACCCATCCCGCCGCCGATACAGAGCGTGGCGAGCCCCTTCTTGGCGTCGCGCTTGGCCATTTCATGCAGGAGCGTGACCAGGACGCGCGCGCCGGAGGCGCCGATCGGATGGCCGATCGCGATCGCGCCGCCATTGACGTTGACGATATCGGGGTTCCAGCCGAGGTCCTTGTTGACCGCGAGCGCCTGCGCCGCGAAGGCCTCATTGGCCTCGACGAGGTCGAGATCGCCGATCTTCCAGCCGGCTTTCTCCAGTGCCTTGCGCGTCGCCGGGATCGGGCCCGTGCCCATGATGGCCGGGTCGACGCCGGCAGTGGCCCAGGAGGCGATGCGGGCGAGCGGGGTAAGACCGCGCCTGGCTGCTTCCTTGGCGGTCATCAGGACGAGAGCGGCAGCGCCGTCATTGAGGCCAGACGCGTTGCCGGCAGTCACCGTGCCGTCCTTCGAGAAGGCTGGCTTCAGCTTGGCCATGGCCTCCAAGGTAGCCCCGTGACGGGGATATTCGTCCTGATCGACGACGATATCGCCCTTGCGGGTCGACACGGTGAAGGGAGCGATCTCGTCCTTGAGCCGGCCGGCTTTCTGCGCAGCCTCGGCCTTGTTCTGCGAGCCGACGGCGAACCTGTCCTGTTCCTCGCGGCTGATCTGCCATTTGGTCGCGACGTTCTCGGCAGTGGTGCCCATATGGTAGCCGTGGAAGGCGTCCCAGAGCCCGTCCTTGATCATCGTGTCGATGAATTTGGTGTCGCCCATCTTGGTGCCGTTACGCAGATGCGCGGCATGCTGCGACATCGACATCGATTCCTGGCCGCCGGCAACGATGATGTCGGCGTCGCCATTGACGATCTGCTGCAGGCCGATGGCGACCGCACGCAGGCCCGAGCCGCAGAGCTGGTTGAGGCCCCAGGAGGTCGCTTCCTGCGGGATCCCGGCCTTCATCGCGGCCTGTCGGGCCGGATTCTGGCCCTGACCGGCGGTCAGGATCTGGCCCATGATGACTTCATTGACCTCACCGCCCTCGACCTTGGCGCGGGCGAGCGCCTCCTTGATCGCGGCAGCGCCGAGATCGTGTGCCGTCGTGTTGGCGAAAGCGCCGTTGAAGGCGCCGACCGCCGTGCGCGCTGCGCCGACGATTACGATGTCAGTATCGGCCATGGAGAGTTCCTCGCTGTTGTCGTGATGGCTCGCCAGGGACAGGCCACCAGGTTCGGCTCTCACCTTCGAAGGCTGCCGCGGCCGCGTCAAGCCGGCCAAGAGAGGGAGAGCGCGGATCGGGTGCCGGTGACCGTACTGCATCGCAGCACGGGCTCGCCCCTCCCGCCGTTCCGCTTGGTAAGATTGATTCAAAAACGTTCAAAAAACTTGCAGCATGCGGCTGACAGGTTATCGTTGCCGGGAGGATCGTTCCGCTGGACCTGAAATGTCAGGCCCGGATCAACGCGATGCAGGGTATGATGGCCAGCGAAAAAGAACCGACAGTCATCAAGAAATACGCCAATCGCAGGTTGTATCACACGGGCACGAGCTCCTACGTCACCCTCGAGGATCTGGCGGGCCTGGTCCGCGGCGGAGAGGACTTCGTGGTCTACGACGCCAAGTCCGGCGAGGACATCACGCGCTCCGTGCTGGCCCAGATCATCTTCGACGAAGAGAGCAAGGACGGGCAGAATCTGCTGCCGATCACCTTCCTGCGCCAGTTGATCCGCTTCTACGGCGACAGCATGCAGGCATTGGTGCCGCGCTATCTCGAGTTCTCCATGGAGAATCTCACGAAGGACCAGAACCAGTTCCGCGACATGATGGGCAAGGCCTTTACCGGCGGCGCCTTTGGCGGCACCGGGCTGGACGCGATACAGGCCCAGACCCGCGCCAATATGGCGATGTTCACGGAAGCCTTCCGGCTGTTCAACCCCTTTGCTGCCGCGGCAACCTCCGGCCAGCCGAAGGGCGATGCAGCGCCAGCCGCCGGCAAAGGCGACGAACTCGGCGACCTGAAGCGGGAACTCTCCGAGATGCGCGACCGGCTGGACAAGCTCGCCAAGACGAAGTGAGCGGGCAATGCCCCAGGCCTGGGCTTGCCCCGGGCAGGTCCTGATCAAGAGTGTCTCGGACTGATCGCTTGCCCGAGACCGCTCCCTGCCTCGGCTCAGCCCACCGCCCGATGCAGCTCTGAGGGCACCGCAGGCTGCCAGAGTTCGGCCTTGCCGACGAGATGCCCCTGCAGATAGGTCACGCCCCAATCGGTGAGCATGGTCGCCTGCAACTCGTCATCGACCCATTCGGCGACGGTGTCGACCATGAGATGGCGGGCGAGGTCGATCAGCGTGCGGACGTAGAAGCGGTCATCGGTCGAACGTCGCAGGTTCTGCGTGAAGGCGCCGTCCAGCTTCAGGATGTCGATCGGGAAGGCGCGCAGATGCCGCAGCGAGGTGTGGCCGGCGCCGAAATCGTCGATCGCGATGCGTGCGCCCTGATCCTTGATCTTGCCGAGCAGGCGGGCCAGGCGGCGCGGATCCTCGATCGTCGCAGGATCTCGACGATCAGCCGCCCGGCGAGGCCGCGGGATGAGCGGGTGCAGGCCAGGAAGGCGTCGAGCCATTCCGGATCGCCGAGCGAGCGCGGCGAGACGTTGATCGAGAGCGTCATGTTCGGATCGGCCGCGAGCATGTCGACGGCGAGCTCAAGCACGCGGTGATCGAAGAGCCGGACGAGCCCGCGCCGCTCAAGCAGCGGAATCAGCTCTGCCGCCGAGAAGAACAGCCCYTCCGATCCATGGCCGACCCGCAGCAGCGCTTCGTGGAAGGCAACCTCGCGCGTCCTGGCCTCCACGACGGATTGCAGCGCCAGCCGGACGCGGCGTTCGTTCAGTGCCGCGATGGCCTGGATATCGAATCC
>NZ_JBFTZN010000386.1:0-5578 GCF_056406775.1 Allobosea sp. P1_A7 | reverse complement strand
TGAGCTCTCAATAGGTTGTCCATCCGGTCCCGAGCGAGGAAGCTGAGGTTGCGAAGCTTCAGTCTCCATCGAAGGAGGACCGGATGAACATCCACAAGAATGCCCGTCTGACGCAGTTGGGTCGAGAGCGGATCGTGCGCATGGCGGCGTCAGGCACGGCCTCTGGCGTGATCGCCAAGGCGGCCGGCGTCAGCCTCAAGACCGTCCATAAATGGATCACCCGCTTCGCCGCCGAGGGCATGGCCGTGCTGGCGGACCGCTCGTCGCGTCCGCGCCGGCTGCATCGCCCGACGCCGGCAGGCCAGGTCGAGCAGATCATCGCACTGCGGCGCCAGCGGCTGAGCGGCAAGGCCATCGCCAAGCAGGCTGAGGTCTCGCCGGCCACGGTGAGCCGGATCCTGCGGCGGGCGCGGCTGAGCCGGATGCGCGACCTCGACCCGGCCGAGCCGGCGCGCCGCTACGAGCGCGCTCGCCCCGGCGAACTGATCCATCTCGACATCAAGAAGCTCAACCGGTTCAGGGAGCCGGGGCATCGCGTCACCGGGGATCGCAGCGCCGGCCGCAGCGTCGGGGCGGGCTGGGAGTTCGCCCATGTCTGCATCGACGATGCCTCCCGGCTCGCCTTCGTCGAGATCAAGCCGGACGAGACGGCGCTCAGCGCGGTCGCCTTCCTCAGGGCCGCCGTCGCCTATTACAAAGGCCTCGGCGTCTCCGTCGCGCGCGTCATGACCGACAACGGCCCCTGCTACAAAGCCCATGCCTTCCGCCACGCCTGCCGCGAGCTCGGCCTGCGCCAGATCAGKACAAGGCCCTACACCCCCAGGACCAACGGCAAGGCCGAACGCTTCATCCAGACGGCGCTACGCGAATGGGCCTATGCCAGACCCTATCCCCACTCAGAGCGCAGAGCCGAAGAGCTGCCGCGCTGGCTCCATCATTACAATTGGCATCGACCCCACGGCGGAATCCAGGCCAAGACCCCCATCAGCAGACTCGCTCTCGACGAGGACAACCTGTTGACGCTCCACACCTAGCGTGATCTTCCGAAGCTCAATTGCAGTTGGTCTCGGCATGCCTCGCGCAGGCGGTACTCGACGATGCGACCTCGTCGTGAGCGCCCTTCAGTCCTATTTGGGTCTCGAGTGACGGCAATATTTGGAAACGAACGTCGGGCCTGGCGAGCCGACATCAATCAAGTCTGAACGCCCGCGGTACGCATCTGGCTCGGCGCCAGCCCGGTCCAATGCTTGAATGCGTGCGAGAACGCGCTGACGTCCTGAAACCCCAATAGCCAGGCAATTTTCGAGACATGGAGATCGCTATGGCTGAGATAGCGCACAGCCAGGTCGCGCCGCATCTGCTGAAGGATCTCCGAGAAGCTCAAACCCTCATCGGCGAGCCGTCGCATAAACGTCCTTTCGCTCATTCGAAGCTGACGCGCGATGACCTCCGCACGCACCTTGCCGTGAGGCAGCAGCGGAGCGATCGCATTCTCAACGCTCACCCGCAGCGGGCTCGCATTGGTTGCGCGGGGCGCCAGCGCCGCTTCGCAATATTCCAGCATGAGATCGTTGAGGTAAGGGTCGGCGTTAACGAGGGGGCGCGCGTGCGCGTCTGCTGGCAAAACGATTGCGTCGATATCGGCGCCGAACTCGACCGTCGTCCCGGCAAACCGTGACATCGCCGATGTATCTCCTGACCGATGATGCGCGATCGCGACGGACTGGGGCACCAGACTCGTCCCTGTCAGGATGCGGCAGAGGCGGATAGTTCCAAAAATGCAGAACTCGAGCTGATGCCTGTCGGAATGCCGCGGAAGGCCTGCGTAGGTTAGACCGATGCTGAGTTCGCGCCCCGTGCCAACGCTGAATACCAAGGCTTCGTTGGTGATCGAACTGTATCGCGCAATTCGTTGCAGTGCGTCGCCAAGCGTTTGCGACGACGCCATTACGTAGAACAGCAGCCCGAGGGCGCGGGGCTCGAAGTCCTGCGCCAGGGTGAAGCCCAGATAGTCATCTCTCAGCGCAGTGGCAGCCCGGTCCAGCAGGGCGATCTGACCCTGAACAGGTACTCTCGGATTGGGATCGGCGAGCATCTCCTCGGTCAAGCCGATATCCTTCAGCAGAGGCGCAATCGGCACGCCAACGTCAACAAGACGCGCGATTGCAAGTCTCGCGATGCCCGCTCGGGTTGTCGGCAGAGAGTTCAGGTCACGTGGCAAGGCGGCAACTCCCTGCTCATGTCTGTGCCGGCTCAACACGCAGGCAGGGGCAAACAAAACCATGGCAGAAAATAACAAGCGGGGGACCTAACGGCAACGTATTTCGGGGAGGTCCGAAACGGGAAGCCGGGGTCGATGCGCCATGAACGTAAGACGCTAAGCGGCGCGGGCTTTGTATTCGCGAACATAACATTCCGACACCGCCGCTCCCGTCGTCAACCCGCTGCGGAGCCCGAGCCATGCCTGACATCAACTGGCGACGCGGGTTCTAGCGGCTCTGGCGCGTCGCCTCCGCCCTCTGGGCCGCCGTGGCCGCCCTGTTCCTGCTCTACGACGGCGCAGGAGGGCTGATCCGATGGCGCCCGAACAATTCGTCCCCATCGCGATCCTGATCGCCGGGCGCCGCTGCTGCTCGGTCTCTGCGTAGCCTACATCCTAAAAGGATTCCGCTGATGGTCGACATCGTTGCCGACGTGCTCGCCGCCAGCGCCATCCTGTTCTGCGTCCTCGCGGGGCTCTGGTTCTTCGCAGCCAACTGATTTGCCTCGGGGGTAACCCATGTTGACGTGCTGCCCTCCGCTCTCCTTAGCGGGATCGGCACGCTGTTTTCTGCGACATCTGTCCGCTTTGTCATAGGGATCGGTTGCCATCAGCATCACCCAGACCAGGCGGCGGCGGCACGCCAACCCGCGATGCTTGGTTGCAGATCATGGTGCCTCTGGTGTCAGCACCCGGCTTGCAGAGCGGCCAGAGGGCAAACGGCTGTTCGATCTCTTGCGGGCCGGAGACGTGGCAATGACGAGCTGCTCGTCCTATCTTGTTCAACTAATGGCCTGCTAGGGCTCGGACTCATAACCAGTAGCTGACGGTTGCGGCGATGCAGACGGCGGCGAGGAAGTTGACGGCGAGGCGATCGTATCGCGTGGCGACGCGCCGGAAGTCCTTGAGGCGGCAGAACATGCGCTCGATGGCGTTGCGGTCGCGGTAGAGGACGGGCGAGAAGCAGTTCTTCCAACGCCGGTTCGCCTTGGGCGGGATGTTCGGCATCGTGCCGTTCTCCTCGACCTGCCGGCGGATGGCGTTGCTGTCGTAGCCCTTGTCGCCGTGGAGGATGCGCGCTGGCGGCATCTGCTTCAGCAGGGCCGATCCGGCCGTACAATCAGCGACTTGTCCGCCGGTGAGCAGGAAGGCGATGGGGCGGCAGTCGCGATCGGTCAGCGCATGGATTTTGGTCGTGCGCCCGCCGCGGGAGCGGCCGATGGCCTGGCAGCACTCCCCCCTTTTCCACCCGAGGCCGAGCGATGCGCCTTCACGGCGGAGGAGTCGATGAGCACCTGGGCCGGAGGACCGCCGGCGCTCGCTAAGGCATGGAAGAGGTCGACCCAGACGCCCTTGGCGGCCCACCGGACATAGCGGTTGTAGAGCGTCTTGCGCGGCCCGTAGTCGGGCGGCGCATCGATCCAGCGCCCGCCGGACTTCAGGACATGGACGATGCCGCTGATCACCCGCACGTGTATCCGTCGGCAAATGCGGCTCGATCCGCGCAAACTGCGCCTCCGTGAGCCAGAACTGATCCCGATTCATCCGTGCTTCCCCCCGGAAGCCGTGAATCACACCGAGCCGGCGAAGCCAACCATTTTATGGGTCCGAGCCCTAATGCGGTGAGGATCGGCTCGGCCACTCCGAGCAACCCTCGAAGATGCAGTGTAGGGCGAGCCACCTCGGCTCAGCGGACATACGGTCTTACAATCAATCACTGTAGGGCGAAGGCTTATCGCACGCGAGAGACCCTGGCCGACGTGTTCGCCTAAATCGGACGCTTCCACAGCACGCTCCGCAGGCGCTCGATCACCTCGGCGGTTGAAGTTTGGCCCGTCTCTTCAAATTCGACGATCCGCAACACGACCGCTCTAGTCTTGCCACTTGCTTCGGCGTTTGCAATGCGAGCGCCTCACCGTACAGTTTTCACGAACCACGCTGAAGCTGCCGAGCCAATTCCGCTTCGATTTGGCGCGCGATCGGTTCTCTATAATGGGTCCGATCGAAAAAATTCCGCGGGTTTGTTGTCATGACATTCGTGCTCCTGCCGTCAATTAATATTCCCCCCTTTCGAGATTTGATGAAATCTTTCATAGCGTGCTTGCAGGATTCTTCGGAGATCAGCTCCCGACCTCCCTTGGGAAGGGTGTCAGCCCAAACCGGAAGCAACACCAGAGCGACCGCTGTATGATTGGATACGGACTTTAATGTCTCTCCTAACATTTTAAGAGATGGATATTCGCCTGACAGATTGATCGTGCTTGCCCAAGGCTTCGCGAGCGCTCCAAATACCTTTTCTTCGTCCCAGACGAAGTCGCGTTCGAGGTCCCAGAAACCACGAGGATTTGGCGGGTGAGCGGCTGATCTTTCGGGTGACCAAAGGCGCTGAAATGCTTGCTCTAAACCGTCGTATCGAAATGCGCCGGCTGCATAGATAATCGGGTTTTCGCTAATAAGCCAAGTCGGCTGGGGCGGCTCTTCGATATATCGAGGTGTTGTTCGACACCAAACATCGTCAATCCCGATTATGATAGCTTTAGGTGGAGTTTCTCGATGAGTGAGAAACCACCTCAATACTGATAACTCTGGCGCGACTGACGCGCCCGGTAATGTCAAGGCAACAAATTCAAAACCAGTGTTTTCCGAGAGTCGCTGAGGTGATAACGGGGCAACGTGCGAATTTCCAATGATTACCGCATCGAAGCGCGGGTTTCGGCCAAGGCTTGCTACGGACATCCGATTTGAAATTGCTGACAGTGAACGCTTGGGGAGTAGGGAGAAGCGTCCGGTATCGTATGGGTCGGCAGCCAAGACGAACAACCACAAACAAACGCTTGAAATTATTATCATGACAATAATTTCAACGCTGAATGACCGCCACGTTTGCATTTTGGATCTCCACTTGTGGCTTTCTACGGGCGAGCCGGCGCAGGCTTGCCTGCCGCGGGCTCAGGTAAGTCAGCCAGAGAGCAAAGTAACTTGGCTAATGCGAGTGCCGGCCTGTGAAATTGCCCCAGAGACGCGTTCGGTGTGAATTGGACATTGTCGGGAGGTTGAGGCTACTCCAATGTTAGACCGGCCTGCTGGCCTTTCCAGAGGGTTGCCCGGATGACCGCGGGTGCCTGTCGGTGGCCGATTGACGAGCGATATCGGGGCTTGTTCCCGATCGCGCTATGCGGTCGAGCTCGTTCTACTGTAACTGGTGCGAGCGGGCCACCTTGCGACGATCGATAACCCCGCTTGCTGATCCACTATCGCCGCCTGGACTGGCCGGTGGGGATGAAGTGATAGTGGTTGCGGATGGTGGCGACGCTCAGC